>CAYTER010000117.1:0-1777 GCA_964436815.1 uncultured Syntrophomonadaceae bacterium | reverse complement strand
AAACTGGCCAGTACCTGTCTATTATACCACTTCAAATTATTGGCAAAGCTAATAAAAGCAGCGGCTATCTGCCTGGCATCAACCTGCACAACCAGCCAATAAAAGGATCAGCAGGCTTAATGTCTAAGTGTACTCCTGCAGGTAAACTTCGGGCAGTATTACATAATTTCAGTTCAAAGGAAGTGAGCACGCAGATGAACAGCAGCGTAAAAATATTTGACGCGATTATTATCGGTTCCGGGCAGGGCGGTAATCCGCTGGCCCAGGCCCTGGCTAATGCCGGGAAAAAGGTGGGCCTGGTTGAGCGCAGCACGGTGGGTGGAACCTGTGTTAACACGGGCTGCGCGCCAACAAAAACCATGGTTGCTTCGGCCCGGGTCGCCCATCTGGTGAGCAGGGCGAAAGATTATGGTGTAAATACTGCGTCCTGGTCTGTAGATCTCAAAGCCGTACGCCGGCGCAAGCGGGCTATAGTAGAAAGCTTTAGCAGCGGCAGCCGTAACCGGTTACTCTCAACAACAGGGCTCACCCTGCTGGAGGGTGAAGCCGGCTTTACCGGGATGAAAGAACTGATGGTTGAATACCCCGGCGGCGGCAAAGATTTAATTAAAGCGGATCTGATCATCATCGATACCGGTACCAGCCCTGCCATTCCAGAACTACCGGGTCTGGAACAGGTCAGCGCTCTTGATTCCACCTCAATCATGGAGCTGGATCAACTGCCGGAACACCTGATCATTATCGGCGGCGGCTATATCGGTTTGGAATTCGGACAGATGTTTCGCCGCTTTGGCAGCAAAGTTACCATAGTACACCGCGGCTCTCAGCTGCTGTCCAAAGAAGATCGCGATGTAGCCGAAGAAGTGCATAAAATATTCGAGAGCGAAGGGGTCGCGTACTTGCTTAACAGCAAACCGGTCAGGGTGGAAGATACGGCGGGCGGAAAAGTGCGCTTAACGGTTAGGGCCGAAAACCGGGAACAGGTTATTCATGGCAGTCACCTGCTCTTAGCAGCCGGGCGTACCCCGAACACTGCTGCTCTTAATCTTGAAGCAACCGGCATCGCTCTTGATCAGCGCGGGTATGTGCCGGTAAACGAAAAGCTGGAAACAGCTGTTCCCGGGATCTATGCCATTGGCGATGTTAACGGCGGTCCTGCGTTTACGCATATCTCTTACGACGATTACCGGATCCTGAATAAAAACCTCCTTGAGGGTGGAAGCGCCGTTACTACCGGACGTCCGTTGCCTTATGTGGTGTTCATCGATCCGCAGCTGGGCCGGATCGGCATCACCGAAAAAGAGGCGGCCGCGCGTGGTTATGATTACCGGGTGGCCAAAATGCCCATGACCTGGGTGGCCCGGGCTCTTGAGACGGATGAAACCGCGGGGATGATGAAAGCGGTTGTTGATGCTAAAAGCGAACAGATCCTCGGGGCGGCCGTTCTCGGCATCGAGGGCGGAGAGGTGATGGCTGTTATACAGATGGCCATGCTTGGCCGCGTTACCTATCCGGTAATCCGCGACCATATTTTTGCTCATCCGACCCTTTCTGAGTCGCTTAATAACCTCTTTAACAGCTTTTCATAGAAAAGGCACTCCGCTTATTTTCAAGCGAGCAGTTGTAATTCAGGAAAATAGCACTGGTAGTAGCCCCTGTCCCGGGTTAATAAAAATCCGGCATGGATCAGGGCATGACCGCCAATTAAAAAATCAGGCAGGATATGCTGCCTGCTGACAATAGTGCTGCCGCATTTTGCACATTCCAATGGCTGCAG
>CAYTER010000116.1:0-1927 GCA_964436815.1 uncultured Syntrophomonadaceae bacterium | reverse complement strand
AATTATCGTTATTGAGGCTGGAAAAAGCGCTGGATTTTGATCGATTCAAGATCAATCAATTATTCCGACAGACCTTTATGTTTACGCACATTATGTGCTTTCCATTGAAGAAGCGGTTGATCTTGGATCCGTTTTTGAAGACTGGTATTGGCGGTTAATAAGGTTGAATCGATTACGCCTTGGTCCAGGAGTAGATCAAGAAAAGCTTTTTCAGGAGCGGTAAAAGGCAGCACGGCAGAGATTCGTTCTCGGCATTCTCTAATCAGGTAAAGGCCATAATCCTTTGGAGTTCCATACTTTTCAGCTGTACCGGCCTTTAACGTGGGGAGTAGTTGCCGAACAAGCTCTGCTGGTTCGAAATTAATGTTTTCAACAGTAACATCTCTCCAATCAATGCGATTCATTGCTTCATAAACAATAAAAGCAAGGCGTAATTTGTCAGAAACAATCGCCTCTGATTTTAGAAGCCAGTGAGAATCAAAAAGATCTCTCGCTTGACCTCGTGATAATAGTGCAGCCAGCTTACCGGCTGCTATTTCGTGGATATCGAGCACTGGGATATTTATGGCTTTAAACGACCCTAACATATATGAATCAGAAGGCTTGCTCTCCCATAAAGGTTGTCTGAACATATAGTTAAGATCAATTTCAAGGTTGCCGGATTGACCGGTGTAGCTCTGGTAGTTTAACATCCACTTTCCGCCGGCGTGTTCATCAGGGACTCTTCTAACGTAAAATCCTTCCCGAGCACAAACTGCTTGTATAGCCGCTTCAAATTTTGGTCTTTCGGAAAGCATTATTTCACGATCAAGCGCGCCGTTATAGTTCAAGTCAATATCTACCGATAACCTGGGCAGATATTGGCTGAATAAATTAAGGGCTGTACCGCCTTTTAAAACCCACTTATCCTTGAGGTAAGGATGGGTATTAAGGGCATTTAGTAAACGTAGTAAATGCAAAACTTTTTCAATCATATCAGCTTTGTACCCCGTCAATCTGGCCAGGGGTTGTACTTCTGACGCTGAAAAAATCACTCTACTTCCCTCCATGTTTCATACATTATCTCTACCGGGACTAAAAGATTCCATTCCTTAACAAACAGGCTATTCCTGCGCTTTCCACGGACAAAATAGTGGGGTTGATCAGGACGTAACCGGTGAAGCGTTTTTAAATGAGTTTCATCAACCATTAAAGTCTCTCGGTGTTGGTCCAAGAAAAACCCTACCTTTGCAGCTGTAGTGGCATTGTTAAGCAGGCCTACATAGTCTACAACCTGATCTAAATCAAAGAACTCTATTGATTCTAATGAACGCCACATTTCTTCCAGGCTTCCGGCCAGATCGGGACGATTTAACAGATCAACTAAAGTTCGCTCAAGTGTGGCTACTTTTAGTTCTACACCAGAGCGGTTACGGAAAACAACTCCATATAAATCCTTTTCCATTAGCTGCAGATTTTGCGGCACCTGCACACTTATAAACTTATAACTTCTAAACTCAAACGGTGATATCCGGTGGCGAGCTGTATAGTAGAGAGTGTTAAAAGTAGAGTAGGCTCTACCGTGAAACTCAAGTGCTGTATGATGTGAAAGAACCGCATCGGGTTGTAATTTGGCTGCTACAAGATAAGGGTCGACCGGGCTTGTCTCCGGATCATCACCTGCGGGCACCGACAGGTAAAGGCCACGGCGTACTGGTACGATTAAACCTTTGTTCCGATAATAGGTTAGAAGCGCTTTACGGGTATTTTTTTTGCCGCTACCCTGTGTGGACAAATATTGATCAAGATCTGAAACGGTAAAAACAGCATGTTTCGCTAAAAATTCCTGCATTGTTTCTCACCACCATATGACATAAAATCGAGATAGTGCTAATAATATTAATACTATCGAAGGAAATTGTCAAATAGATCAGTTGTGAGGGTGTGA
>CAYTER010000115.1:0-2073 GCA_964436815.1 uncultured Syntrophomonadaceae bacterium | reverse complement strand
CTGTGCTATAATGTAAAATAATCAGGTCAAAAATGGGGGTAACACAAATTCTGAGTGAAAAACAGCTCGCCATTTTGTCTTATATTACTGTTTGTGTTGTTTGGGGATCTACCTATCTAGCAATCCGAGTCGGTGTAACCGATATGCCTTTTTTATCATTTGCCGGTATCAGGTTTATAACCGCCGGCGCGGTAATCCTGGTTATCTCAATAATTAAAGGTTGGGCATTCCCTACAACTTGGCAGGGCTACAAAACAGTTATATTTTCCGGTGCAATGCTACTATTCATCAGCAACGGTCTAATCTGCTGGGCTGAGCAATGGATTGATTCCAACCTGGCTGCCTTGCTGCTTGCTTCAATACCACTCTTCATGGCCTTAATCGAAGCGATCTTTCCACATGATCACAAATTGGGGGCCATCGGATGGTTTGGTTTAGTTATCGGTTTCCTGGGTGTAGCTTTTTTGGTAAAACCGAATCTTGCACTCGGTGGCAATAATGCCCCGGCAATAGCTGCAGCCTTAATCGCTTCTCTTAACTGGGCCGCCGCCTCTATCTATCTTAAGAGAAAAACGGTGAGCGGTTCAATGATGCCGAATGTTGGAATTCAGATGTTTTCGGCCGGCGCGGCCTTTCTAATTGCTGCTTTTATATTCGGGGGCATCTCAATTTCCGGCGCTTCGGCCAGCGGCATCAGTGCTCTTATTTACCTGATCTTTATCGGATCTATCATTGCCTACAGCGCTTTTTATTACATGATTAAGGCAATACCGGCCTCTAAGGCCGGTACTTATGCTTATATCAATCCAATTGTAGCAGTGATCTTAGGAGCCCTGATCCTAAAAGAAGTGGTCACCGCCCAAACCATTATTGCTGCAGCCATTATCCTGGCCGGAGTTATCCTGGTGCAGATTTCCAAGGTGAAACCGATCAGCAAAGTTTCCCTGACGGAAGATGTTGTCAAGACATAGCTGATTTTTCAGTGTAACTCTTCATCTCCGCCCTCACGGGCAATAATATCCTGAAAGTCGTAAGTAAACTCAACCAATTTTGCAACCATATAGATCGGCGACTCACAGCGAAGCGCCAGGGCAATCGCATCGCTGGGCCTGGAATCCAGGATCAGCGTTTCCCCGTTTTTCTGCAGGTATATTTCTGCATAAAAGGTGCTGTCAATAATATCAGTAATAACTATCTTTTCAATCTGACCGTCCAGGTTCTCGCATAAGGTTTTCAACAGGTCATGCGTCATCGGGCGGGGAGGCAACTCACCTTGAAGAACAAGGGCTATCGCCTGTGCTTCCAGAGGACCTATCGATATGGGCAGTACCTTTTTTTCGTCATCATCCATCAATAAAACCAGGAAGTTCCCTCCCTGATCGGCAGTCACCGTTTTTACTTCCATTTTGATCAATGCCAACATCCCCTTTCGCCTTGATCACCATTATTTTATCACAGATTAAAAAACTCCGTGTAACCAGGTGTGGAATCGCAGCGAGTATTATTATTAAAATTTTTATGCTATTATTCAGTATAGTTACACATCATATCAATTAAAGGAGAATCTTGATGGGCAATGTGAAAATTGTGACCGACAGCACAGCAGATTTATCAGCTTCGCAGGTTGAACGTTATGGAATCAGTGTAGCTCCGATCACCGTTATTTTTGGCACAGAAACTTATGCTGACGGTATTGATCTTGATGCAGGGCAATTTTATGAAAAGTTAACTACAGAAAAGGAACTGCCAAAAACATCCCAGCCTTCTCCTGAAACCTTTCGCCAGATTTATGACGAAATTGCCACAGGCGGTGATACCATATTAAGCATTCACATTTCGGGCAAATTAAGCGGCACTCTCAATTCTGCTGAATTGGCCTCCAAAATCGCCAAGGCTGAAATTATAACTCTTGATACTAAGACTGCATCGCAGGGGATCGGCCTCTCGGTTCTGGTAGCAGCTGAAGCCTTAAAGCGCGGGCTCACTTTGGCTGAAACAATTGCTGTCACCAATAAATCAATCGCCAGGACTTTTAGTGTTTTTGCCGTCGATACCCTTGAATACTTACAGCGT
>CAYTER010000114.1:0-2112 GCA_964436815.1 uncultured Syntrophomonadaceae bacterium | reverse complement strand
TTCAGATAAAGGAGTGAATGATGATGAAAGTTTTGATGTGTGTGCCCAATATCAGCGAGGGAAAAGATCTAAAGCTGATTGACGAAATTGCAGCTCTAGTGCGAGACACTGAACAGGTCAAACTGCTCGAAGCTTCATCGGACCGGGATCATAATCGCTCCGTTTTCGGTTATTTAGGTGAGCCGCAAAGTGTGCTGGAGGCGACTAAAAAATTAACCGATCTGGCCCTGGAGAAGATTAATATGGCAGAGCACCGGGGTGACCACCCCCGCATGGGCGCAGTGGATGTGGTGCCATTTATCCCGATCAGGAATGTAACAACCGCTGAAGCGTTGAATATAGCCAGGCAGTACGGTGAATATCTCGGTTCCAAAGGAGTACCTGTTTACTACTATGAAGACGCGGCTACCAGAGCTGAACGAAAGAACCTGGCCGATATTCGCAAGGGGCAGTATGAGGGCTTTGCAGAAAAATTAAAGAGTGAAGAGTGGGTACCCGATTGCGGACCGGCTGTCTTTAATATTAAAGCTGGGGCAACCGTGGTAGGAGTAAGGTTCCCGCTGATTGCCTTTAATGTTAACCTGCATACAACCAACCTGGAGATTGCCGAAAAGATTGCCCGTGGAGTGCGCAACCTAAACGGCGGCTACCGGTTTGTAAGAGCAATCGGGGTTAAGTTGGCAGATCTCGGCCAGGTCCAGGTTTCAATGAACCTGACCAATTATACAAAAACCCCTGTTCACCGGGTTATGGAAACAATCCGTTCAGAAGCTGCCCGCTACGGCGTTGCGGTTGCCGGGGCTGAATTTGTCGGGCCAGTTCCGTTAAATACCCTGGAAGAAATTATCAGGCATTACCTGCAGGTCCATGACTTTTCGGTAAACCAGGTCATCGAAACCAGCCTGCTTGAATAGTAAAGAATACTGCGCATACAAGGGAAATATTTATATATGACTTCTGCCATAAAGTTAATCGCCCTGGCCGATGTGCATCATGGCGCAGAAAAATGGGAGCAGCTCGTAGAAGCCGTTCATCTTCACCGGCCCGATGTTGTGGCTGTCTCAGGTGACCTGATACCCAGGGAACACGGCACCCTGGCCCAGGTGGATTATCTGCCGCAGGTAAGAGAATACGCCGCTCAAATCAAGGCAGCCGGGGCCGAGCTGGTTTTAATCCTCGGCAACGATGACAACCAGCAGTTAGTTCCTGCATTTGTGCGCGGAGATGATGAAGGATTGTGGCACTATGTTGCCGACCGGGTTAAAAGGGTTAAAGGTTACGATTATTGCGGCTGCCCCTGGATCAGGGATTACCCCTTTGCCTATAAATACTGGGTTGCCCCGGAAAGCGCTGAAGAACTTTATATCAGTGATTTACAGTTGGGTCCACCCCTCTTAATCAATGATCAGAACGAGCTTGAAGAAATTCCCGATCTCTATGCTTATTTAAAAAAGAAACAACCGATCAATGCAGTGCTCGAAGAACTGGCCGGACAGGTTGCAGATTTAAAGCGATCAATCTGGTTAATCCATGAACCGCCGGCTACCCTCGGTTTTGATCACTGCGCTTCGGGTGATAAAGTCGGCAGCCCGGTGGTTCTTGACTTCATCTCAAACCGGCAGCCGCTGTTGACAATCCACGGCCACATTCACGAGGCGCCGCGTTTTAACGGGGGAATCTGGTCTGCCCGTGTCGGGTGCACAATCGCGATTCAGGCCGGTCAGCATGATGACCGGCTGAGTTATGTAATCCTGGCCATCGAAAATGACCGGGTAATAAGTTTAGAGCATTCCATCTACGGCAGGAATGATCAGCAGCCATTAGGGGATTAATCCAAGCCCCTTTACATCTTTTCTAAAAGCCTTTATAATAATGAAGCACCTAAAAGACAAGGGCGAATGGCGCAGCGGGAGCGCACCTGCCTTACAAGCAGGGGGTCGTAGGTTCAAATCCTACTTCGCCCACCACCGCAAAAGCAAAAATAAAGAGCTCTCCGGCTCTTTATTTTTTTCACGCGGATTTTCCACTTTGTTCTTGTAACACTCTGCCAATAATCAACCTGCCCCTTTTTTCACATAGAAATTTACTATACCTGTGAACAGCCCTATTTAA
>CAYTER010000113.1:0-2208 GCA_964436815.1 uncultured Syntrophomonadaceae bacterium | reverse complement strand
GATGCGCTGCTGATTTGCGATCGTGCCCGCACCCAGGAGGTGCGGGAGATCGTCTCCCGCCTGAATGAAACTGCTGCGGTGGAGGCGCGTGAACATCGCACGGTTTTCCGGCCCTGGGGTAGCTACACTTCTCTGGAGCTGGGTGAAAATTACCAGGTTAAAAGAATCAATGTTAACCCCGGAGCCCGTCTCAGCCTGCAAAGCCACAAGCACCGGGCGGAGAACTGGGTAGTTGTGGAAGGGGAAGCGCTGGTGACGATCAATGATGATCAGCTAGTTGTCAAAAAGGGTGAAAGCGCTTACATTCCAAAAGGCGGACGTCACCGCATGGAAAACCGTGGAACAGAGGAGATGGTCCTGATCGAGGTGCAGTATGGCGATTACCTCGGTGAAGACGATATTGAACGCTACGAAGACGACTACGGCCGCTCCGACACCAATAATCCCTCCCCCTCGTCGGAGGAAAGCCAAGGATCTCCCTCCCCCTTGTCGGGGGAAAGCCAAAGATCCCCCTCCCCCTTGAGGGGGGAGGGTCGGGGTGGGGGTGAAATCCCCTCCAACCTCCAACCTCAAACTTCTAACCTCCAGTCAGGGGGTGGGAGTGAAAATAGCACCTCCCCCGCCGCGCTCGCTGAATATAACCGCTGGCTGACCCGGCCGGATCTCGACCCGGCCATGAAGAAAGAGCTGCTGGCTATGCAAAACGATCCCGAACAGATCGAAAGCCATTTCGGGCGTGAGCTGGTATTCGGCACCGGTGGCATGCGCGGGATCATCGGCCCAGGTCTAAACCGGATTAACAGCTATATCATCCGCCGGGCAACTCAGGGTCTGGCTGATTATATCAACAATTTGTCACCTGCCGCGAGTAACATTTCCGGGCAGCCGCCACAGGTGGCTATCGCTTACGACACCCGCTTGCACTCCCAGGACTACGCCGAAGCTGCTGCCCTGGTGTTGGCAGCCAACGATATCAAAGCGCTTCTGTTCAGCGACATCCGCCCGACACCGCTTTTATCTTATACTACCCGGACGCTCAACTGTGCAGCCGGCATCGTGATTACAGCCAGTCATAACCCGCCGGAATACAACGGCTACAAAGTTTATGGACCGGATGGCGGACAGGCCGTCAGCCCTTTGGTTGATGATGTCATTGCAGCGATCAAACCCGTTGATCTTTTTTCAGGAGTCAAGACAATAGCTAAAGAAGAAGCCATAAAAATAGACCTTTTTAAAATAGTCGATCCGATCCACGAACAGGCTTACCTGGATGAGGTTAAAGCTTTATCACTAAGGGATCCACAAGAATGCCTAAAAGTAGTATTTACCCCGCTCCATGGCACTGGTTCGGTATTTGTCCCTGAGCTACTGCGCCAAACCCGCTGTGTTGAGCTGCATCTGGTTGAGCAGCAGATGACAAGGGACCACAATTTCAGTACCGTGCGGGTGCCTAACCCGGAAGATCCGGCGGCGCTTACCATGGCCCTTAATCTGGCCGAAGAGGTTGGTGCCGAGCTTGTATTAGCCACAGATCCTGACTGTGATCGGGTTGGTACTGCTGTCAGGGATAGCAACGGCCGTTTTATTATCCTCAGTGGCAACCAGATGGGTGCCCTGCTGATCAATTATATCTGCAGTTCTCACCTTGAGAACGGAACCATGCCTGCCGATCCTGTTTTAGTTAAAACGATCGTTACCGGAGATTTAGGGCGCCGGGTGGCCGAGTCTTATGGTTTGAACACAGTAGAAACATTAACCGGTTTTAAATTTATCGGCGAACAAATCAAAGAATTTGAAGCGAAAGGATCACCGCACTTTATATTTGGTTACGAAGAAAGCTGCGGCTATTTAACCGGAACCTTCGTCCGTGATAAAGATGCGGTTATTGCCTCATTTCTGATTGCCGAGATGACGGCACATTACAAGGAACTGGGCTTAAATCTGCTGCAGGTCTTAGAGCAGATCCAGCAGAAGGTCGGTTATCATCGTGATGAACTGCTGACGGTAGAATTAGATGATATAACCGATGCCGACAAACATGTAGCAGCTTTTAAAGATCTGACCGGAAAATTTGCCGGCCGGCAGATTGTAGAGAAAAGAGATTATGAAATTGGCCGGGGTTGGCGCTATGACCGGGAAGAGGAATTCAATCTAACCCTCCCGCAGTCACCAGTCCTGCATTTTACTCTTGATGACGGCTCCTGGTTT
>CAYTER010000112.1:0-2211 GCA_964436815.1 uncultured Syntrophomonadaceae bacterium | reverse complement strand
ATGGACGGAGTCCGTTTCTATTCCAGCGGAGGCTTTGGCGGCGGTGGTTTTGAGGGCAGTTTCGAAGGCGGTTTTAGCGATTTCTTCAATATGTTCTTCGGCGGTCAGGCGCCGGGCGCAGGAGCCCGCAGCAATCGCAGCGCTCAGCGCCGCAGCACCCGTGGTGAAGATCTCGAGAGCGAAATCGAGTTAACGATGGAAGAGGCCTTTAATGGGGTGTCCCGGTCGCTTAGAGTTGGCGGAAGCGCCATCTGTTCCGCCTGCGGTGGAAGCGGCCGCAAAGATCAGGGTTTCTGCCCCCAGTGCGGCGGAACCGGCGCTGTGGCTGATGATAAAACACTGGATGTAAAAATTCCAGCTGGAGTCAGGGAAGGCAGCCGCATTCGTTTAAAAGGACAAGGTGGAGCAGGTTTGGGTGGAGGCCCCAAAGGCGATCTTTACTTAAAAGTTAAGCTGCGTCCCCACCCTCTCTTCAAGCTGAAAGAAAATGACGTGGAAGTCGAAGCGGTCATCCGTCCGGATCAGGCAGTGTTCGGCGACCGTATACCGGTAAAAACCCTCGACGGGCAGGTAAACGTCAAGATCCCGCCAGGCAGCCGCAGCGGAAACAGGCTGAGGCTTAAGGGAAAAGGATTTATTGATAAAAATAATAACCGTGGAGATCAATATGTCCGTCTGAGCATCGATTTGCCTGCCGATCTGAATGCGGAAGAAAAAGAACTCTACAAAAAGCTGCATGAACTGCGAAAAGGTGGGGAGTGATAAATATGAAACTAATCAGGATTCACTGCCACACCGATATTAAAGAGTCATTAACATCATATAACCTTGAAATCCACCCCGATTTGCTGGATCTTTACCGGGAATTGGGCATTATAGAAGTAGAAGAAGGCTGTATTAACTATGAAGATTTGCGTCGGCTGCAAAAAGTTTTAAGGCTAAAAAACAATGTAGGGGTCAATACAGTTGGCGCCTCAATTATTGTGGATCTGCTTGATAAAATTGAACAGCTGCAGGATGAAATCGAGAGCCTGCGCAAAAGGTAGGTGTAAAAAATGGATTTAAACCGTTTAACCAATAAATCACGGGAAGCATTTTCTGCAGCACAGGAGCTAGCTGTTAACAGCGGGCACCAGATGGTAGGCCCTAAACACTTGCTGGCTGCCCTGCTCGACCAGGAAGAAGGCCTGGCCGGTCGATTCATGGAGCATGCGGGGGTTAATATTGCTGTTTTACAGCGTGATCTCAATCAACTGCTAGGGTCTATCCCGCGAGTGTCCGGATACGAAGGCACTTTGCAGATGAGTTCTTCCATGGCCCGGGTCCTCTCTAAAGCAGAACAGGAGGCAAAGCAGCTAAAAGACGATTACGTAAGCGTTGAGCATTTGCTTCTGGCCCTGATTGAAGAAGGTGAAGATGACTTAAAGAACCTTTTCCGCCAGAACAGGCTTGATCGCAGCGGACTATTAAATTCTTTAAAAGCGGTGCGCGGTTCTCAGCGGGTAACCAGCGATAATCCTGAGGAAACTTACGAGGCGCTGCTGCGCTACGGCCGGGATCTCACTGAACAGGCGGAGAAAGGGAAACTTGATCCCGTTATCGGCCGCGATGATGAAATTCGCCGGGTCATGGAAATCCTTTCACGGCGGACTAAAAACAACCCGGTTTTGATCGGCGATCCAGGCGTAGGAAAAACTGCAGTGGTTGAGGGGTTGGCCAGGCGTATCGTTGCCCGTGATGTGCCGGAAGGCCTTAAAAACAAAAAAGTTATTGCTCTCGACATGGGAGCCCTGGTTGCCGGGGCCAAATACCGCGGTGAATTTGAAGAACGCCTCAAAGCCGTTTTAAAAGAAGTTCAGGAAGCTGAAGGTAAGATCATCCTTTTTATCGATGAACTGCATACCGTAGTCGGCGCCGGAGCTGCTGAAGGAGCAATGGATGCCGGCAACCTGCTGAAGCCGATGTTGGCTCGTGGCGAGCTGCAGTGTATCGGAGCGACCACAATCGATGAATACCGGAAACATATTGAAAAAGACGCTGCCCTGGAAAGGCGCTTTCAGCCTGTAAGGATCGACCAGCCTTCGCTGGAAGACACAATTTCAATCCTGCGCGGGCTTAAAGAACGCTATGAGGTCCACCATGGGGTGCGGATCCAGGACAGTTCTTTAATTGCAGCGGCAGTTTTATCAGATCGTTACATCAGTGATCGAT
>CAYTER010000111.1:0-2398 GCA_964436815.1 uncultured Syntrophomonadaceae bacterium | reverse complement strand
TCAGTCAAGCATTTTGAGCAGAGTCAGGTAATCTTCGAGGCTGCCCCGGTAGTCGAAGGAATAATCCGTTCCCTTGCGGTGCAGGATAAAGTCGTCAACCAGGAAAGTATCCATGCCGGCTTCGGCCGCCACCAGGTCTTCCAGGGTATCGTTTCCGGCCATCAGGCAGCGCTGAGGATCGCAGCCGATCTTTTCGGCCACTTCCAAGTAATACTGCGGGTTTGGTTTGCAGAAATGCATAATTTCCATGGTGGTGATCAGCTGGAAATCATCCGCTTTTAAGCCGCTCCAGTCCAGCCGCTGCAGAGTAGCCGTTGCGGGAAAGATCGGGTTGGTGGCCAGCACCAGGGGAATTTTCTTGGCCTTTGCAGTTTCGACAATCGCCCTGGCAGCAGGTTGTTCTTTGCCCCAGCAGCTCAGCTTGGGGAAATCATTTTTATAAAAATGATCGATGATCGGTTCAATCTTTTCCAGAGGCAGCCCGATCAGGGGGCAGAAAACCTCGTAGAAAGCATTTTCATTGTTGATGGTTGGATCGTTATTCTGAACCATCATCGCGGTAGCGGTGAAAAGGTGACGGATGAAATCGTTCTTTTCCACCAGACCGGTAAAACGGCTCGAGAGGGCATCAACATAAGCCAGTACGAATTTTTCCAGGTCGATATTAAGCAGGGTGCCGTCCAAGTCTACTAACAGGGCGTCGTATTTTTTGGGTTTAGCTTTGATCATTCTTCGCCTTCACTTGTTTCTTCTGCTTCTTCTTTCGGCAGGGCCAGCAGTTCAGGGTCAAAAATTTCGTCGGTAGCTTCGCCGATAGTTTTTTGCACGTCCTGCAGCAGAACAGCAACCCGGTATTCTAACTGCATAAAGTTCTTAATAAGGGTGTTCATACTAATCACTTCAAACAGTTTTTCCAGTTTTTCTTTTTGCTCCGGGGCGACTTCGATTCCTGAAAGCTGCTGTTTCTGCAGTTCAAACTGTTCTTTGCGGAAATCAATGAGCATGTTTAATGCTGCGCTGTCCGCCTTCAGGTTGGTTTGAGCTTCTTTCAGTTCTTTGAATTCGGTTGACTCTCGCAGGGCTTTAGCTAAAGCATGCGCTGCATCATAAGGGTTCATCAGTCAGGTCTCCTCTCAGTTAAACTTATTTATTAGCGCAGTAATGGTTTCTACTGCCTGATCTAGCTGTTCAGCGTTTATCTCCAGATCAAACCGGGCTGTTTCCGGCCTTGAATCGCTGTAAAGGCGATCGTAGTAATCAGAGCAGAGAAGCCTCGCCAGTTCATCGTAACTTCCCTCAGCCAGGAGCTGCAGCAGGTGATCTGTTTTCTGCCGGCCCAGGCGGTTTTGCAGCGATGAAATCGCTTTTTCGAGCGCTGCCCGATCTTCCACAACCAGTCTTTGCGGATCGTAAGCGGCGATGATCCTTTCCACCCTGGCTTCCAGTGATGCGGTCAGTAGGATCTTATAGCCTTCACCCATTGCTTCGGCTAAAAATGGCGGAAGATAAATATTACCGATCCGGCGGCCTTCCCCTTCGACAATGATTAGCGGTTCACTGCTGTATTGATCCAGTTTTTGCAGCAGCAAAGCCTCAAAATCTTTCTGGCTGCGCTGTATGCCCAGGCCGACCGAGCCGAACACTGAGCCGCGATGGCGAGCCAGCCCTTCTAAGTCGATTACCGGGAAACCGCGCTCATGCAGTTCCTGCAGGATAAATGTTTTTCCTACGCCGGTCAGTCCGTGGAGCACAACCAGCTTATTATCCAAACGAAAGCCGGCCAGGCGTTCGCTGACCAACTTACGATAAGCCCGGTAGCCTTTTTTCAGGCGCAGGACCTTTATTCCGGTCATCGAGAGCACCTGGTAAAGGCTTAAACTGCGCATCCCACCGCGCTGGCAATAGAGCAGCGGTATTTTACCGGCAGAAGTTTCGCAGATTTCATTAACCAACCGGGGCAGTTTCGGCGCCACAAAGTCGAGCGCCAGCCGGCGAGCTTCATTTTCCCCGTAAAGATGATAGATCATGCCTAACTGGTGATGCTCGCTGTCATCGAAGAGCGCTATATTTACCGAGCCCGGAATCGATGATTCAGCATGCTCGCCGGGGGACCGGACGTCGATCAATACCAGGTCGTTGCGGCCCAGTGCTTCCTGAATATCAATTTCCAAAGCTATTAAACTTCCTCTCATTCACCTGCAGGCTATCTCTTTTATTATAGCGGATCGGCGGATCACTGTAAAAACTTTTAACCTTAAAAGGTAATAGCCCGTCATTTAGCGAAATTAAAGATTGTGCCGCCTGATTGTTTTGCGTTTACTTCTCAAGGTTTGGCGGCTATGTTATAATACCGCTCAGGAGGAATCGATATGTCTGCTGATTGCATTTTTTGCAAGAT
>CAYTER010000110.1:0-2656 GCA_964436815.1 uncultured Syntrophomonadaceae bacterium | reverse complement strand
AAGGGTGTCCCCTGTTCCTTTTGTTTACGCAGCAGTTCCGGCATTTTAAAATCCGGGTGCCGGTCTGAAAGCTCTTTTACAAGCTGGTAAGCTTTTTCGATACCCATATTGTTGATTAACTCAAATGGGCCCTGGCGCCAGGCCAAACCGATTTTGATCGCCCGGTCCACATCTTCGAGAGTGACAACCCCTTCATCAACCAGGGAGCAGGCTACGCCAATAGCCACCGCATAGAGGCGCTTGGCGATAATGTCCATCTTGCTCTCGTCAATTTCACCTTCCAGTGAAAAGTCGGATTTTAAATCTTCAACCTGGTGACGCAGCAGCTCGGGCGGAGCATAAAAATTGCCTAATTCCCGCCCCAGGTTGGTTGCGCCATGAAGGCCGATCACGGTTCCGCCGGACATATTCCAAAGCTCAAAGAGCCCGATCCCGATCCCGAAGGCCCGCTTGGTCCCTTCATTGACTGTCGGAACGTTGGCTACCCCTTCTTCGATGATGCGGATACATTCCACATACCAGGGAATAAAAATACGGTTAACAGCGAAACCGGGCGAATCTTTAACCAGAATCGGTGTTTTACCATGCAGGCTGGTAATCTGCAGCACTTTGTCACTGGTTTCCCTGCTGGTTCCGGCATGGGGAATCACTTCCACCAGCCGATTCTTGGCCGGGTGAAAGAAAAAATGAGTGCCGACAAACCGGTCCTGGCGCTTGGTGTTTTTGGCCAGATCGCCCACATAAAAGCTGGAGGTGTTGGTCGCAAAAATGGTCTTCTGATCGCATATAGCGTCCAGCTTGGCAAAAAGTTCTCCCTTGACTTTCGCGTCCTCAAAGATAGCCTCAATAACCAGGTCGGCATCTTTTAGCTCCTGCAAATCAGTAGTCCCTTTGATGCGACCGATAATCTGTTCTACCTGCTCCGGTGTAAAAAGCTTACGCTCCACTCCTTCCTGCAGGGTCTGGCGGATGCTTTTTAAGCCGCGTTCAATAAATTCTTCTTTGGTATCGACCAGGGTAACGCTCAATTTTTCCTGGGCCAGTTTCTGGGCTATGCCGCTGCCCATGTTGCCGGCGCCAACGATACCAACTTTGTAAGTGCTCGTCAACTCAGATCAGTCCTTTCTTTTTAATATTTTTACCTGGCAGTTCAGATCATCATGAATATTTAGATTGCACACTGTACAATTTCACACAATAAGCCCCATTCAGGTCTGAAAATACCCTCCGGCATCGTTTTCAGATTGGGGGAAATAATCGGCTTGAAGCCCATGTTCGCTAAGATATCCTTTTCTAAGTCCATACCCGGGGCGATTTCAATCAGGGTCACACCTTCCGGTTCCAGCGTGAAGACAGCCCTTTCAGTGACATAAATGGCCGGCTGTTGTATCTGGCGGGCATATTTGCCGCTGTATGTAATCTGATCGACCTGCCTGACTAACTTTTGGACTTTGCCTTCCTCAAGGATTTTTAACTGCCCGTCTTCAATGGAAACTTTCAGTCCGCTGGCGGTAAAGGATCCGCAAAAGACTGCTTTCTTGGCGTTCTGGCTGATGTTAATGAAACCGCCGCTGCCGATCACCCGGTTACTGAATTTTGTAACGTTGATGTTGCCCTCTTGATCCATCTGTGCCATACCGAGGAAGGTTAAATCGATGCCGCCTCCATCATAATAATCAAACTGCACCTGGTGCTCGATTATTGCTTCGGCGTTATAGGCATGTCCAAAATCAGGAGGGCTGGCCGGAACACCACCGATGGTGCCCGACTCGGTTGTTAAGTGCATCAGGTTGCTGGCGTTTTCTTCTGCTGCCACGGCCGCCACATCGGCGGAAATGCCAATGCCGAGATTAACGATCGCGTTCGGCCTTAACTCCATTGCCGCCCGACGGGCAATGACTTTTCTTTCGGTCAGGGCAATCGGGGGGATTGCCGAAAGGGGGACTTTAACTTCCCCGGCAAATGAAGGGTTGTAATAGACGCCTTCTGTTTGCCAGTGGTTTTCCGGGTTTTTGCATTGAACGATGTAGTCAATCAGGATGCCAGGCACTTTAACCTGTTTGGGGTGAATGGTATTCGGCTGGGCGATATGCTCAACCTGGGCAATAACAATTCCACCGCTATTCTTGGTCGCCTGGGCCAGGGGCAGGGCTTCAAGAAAAATACCTTCCCGATCCATAGTCATATTGCCGTTGGAATCGGCCACTGAACCCCTGATAATGGCAACATCGACGGGGAACCTGGGGTAAAACATGTATTCTTCCCCTTCGATTTCGAGAATTTTTACCAGGTCTTCCGTTGTTTTCTGATTCATTTTGCCGCCTTCGATCCGCGGGTCAACAAAAGTGCCCAGCCCCACTTTTGTGATCAGCCCCGGTCGCTTGGCAGCAATTTCCCGCCAGAGTTGGATGATCACACCCTGCGGAAGGTTATAGGCTTCGATGATATTATCCTCAACCAGCTTTCTCATTTTCGGGGCTTGCCCCATGTGACCGGCGATCCATCTTTTTACCAACCCTTCGTAACCGAGACGGGTGACGCCCCTTTCCTTGCTGTCGCCGGCGCCGGAACTCGATACAACGGTTAAATTGCGGGGCTTCCCGCTGCTTAAGAACCGGCGTTCGATAGCCTGCGCCACTTCTTCCGGCCAGCCGGC
>CAYTER010000109.1:0-2884 GCA_964436815.1 uncultured Syntrophomonadaceae bacterium | reverse complement strand
AACCTGCGGCACACGGATTAGGAATCCGTTGCTCTATCCCCTGAGCTACAGGCGCGCATCTAGTCAGTATTATAACTTCATTTATCTTGTCAGGCAAGTGTCTTATCTGTTAAAAGTGCTTTAAATAAGGCCTCTATCGGGCACATAATTTCTTGACATAAAAATATCTAATAGGTATAATTAGCCTGATTGTTAAATAGCTTAAGCATTTGAAGCACCTTTTTATGTGAATATCGTCACAGGCAAGCGCATATCTTGATATTCGAAAACCCTTAATAACAAGGGGATTTTTCGTTTATATGGCAAATCATCGCAAAGTTCATTTAGTTGGCAATAGTGTAAACATCAATTTTTTGCTTTTTAGTGGTTTTTATTGTTTCTGTTAACCTTGGTGAGGAGTGTTAGTTATTGGATAGCCTGTGGCTTATTGGTTATGAGCAGGAAATAGAAAAGTGTAAAAAGTTATACCAGGATTTTAAAGAGGGCGCAGCTTACGTTGAGTCGATATTTAAAGTTTTGGAGCAGTATTTTTCCAAAAATGGCCAGGCTTCGTTCCCGGAGGAACTGCCGCTTTCGCTTGCCGAAAAAGCAACAGATTTGATGAAGCAGGATGAAAGCCTTCGTTACCGACCGGTACTCGATACAATTTTATTATGCAGTCTGTTAAAAGTAGTCTGCAGTGAAACTGTGAAAACCAGCCCCGCTCTTAAACCGGTTTTTGAGGAAGTCACAGCAAAAATCGATGCTTTTCAGGCTGAGCATCCAACTAGCATCAGTCTCGATCAGGTTGAACAATTTCGTCAGTTATTGATTAGGGAAACTGCCATTGAAATTGATATGGCTACTTTCCTTTTTTCAATAGTCTTATCTTCTATTTATAGAAGACGCTTTGAATCTATTGCAGAGGTCTTACGGACAGACCTATATGAAGGGGGGGATTGTCCATTATGTGGTGAAAAGCCGCATTACGGAATGCTGCGTGCCGATGATGGTGCAAAGCTGATGGAATGCTGGCTTTGTGGCACCCGCTGGGTACACACCCGAGTCAAATGTCCGTATTGCAGTAATGAAGAGAGGGAAGAACTAGGCTACTTTACCATTGAAGGTGATGAGTTATGCCGGGTAAATTATTGCCAATCCTGCTTTAGTTACTACAAGATTTTTGATTTACGGCAGTACAACTCGGATGGCAATTTAGTTTTAACCATCCATAACCTTGCCACTTTAAACAATGATTTTTTAGCAGGCAAGGAAGGCTATAAACCGGGTTCCGGTTTACAGTGGGTTAATGATCATGATTTAAGCGACAGAGAAGACTAGGAGGTGGATGTCCTTATGGAACTAACGCGGCGCAGCTTCTTAAAGCTTTCTGGTGCGACCGCTGCCGCAGCAACTCTGACCGGTGTGGGATTGCGTAAAGCAATCGCAGCTCCTGTTCAGCCTCTACGCATTAAGTACACCAAGGAAGTTCCAACAATTTGTACTTACTGCGGCGTTGGCTGTGGTATCATCTGCAGCGTCCAAGACGGCATTGTCGTCAATGCCGAGGGTGACCCCGGTCATCCGATCAATGAAGGCACGCTCTGCAGTAAAGGCAGTTCAATTTTTAACGCTTCGTACATTTTTGAAGAAAAAGGCAAGCCGATTCCAAACCCAAGTCGATTGACCAAGGTGTTGTATCGTGCTCCGGGTGCCAGCGATTATGAGGAAAGAGACTGGGATTGGGCCCTCGATGAAATCGCAAAAAGAATCAAGGATACCCGTGATCGAACCCTGGTTAAAACAGTTGATGTGGGCGGCCGGCAGGTAACTGTTAACCGCACCAACGCCATCAACTGGTTGGGCAGCGCCTGGTGCACCGGCGAGGAGAACTATCTCTTCCATAAAATGGCAAGAGCTATGGGCGTGATCAATATTGATCACTGCGCCCGTCTCTGACACTCCGTCACGGTCGCTGGTCTCAGCGCCTCGTTTGGCAGGGGTGTCATGACAAATCACTGGAACGACTACCAGCACAGTGATGTGATCATGGCCATCGGCGGCAATACCGCTGAAAACCACCCGATTTCGATGAAATGGATTGAGAAGGCAAGAGAAACAAAAGGGGCAAAACTGATTTGTGTTGACCCCCGTTACTGCCGCACAGCAGCAGTGTCCGATTTATATGTTCCCATCCGTCCCGGAACCAATATTGCTTACTTAGGCGGCCTGATCAACTATATTCTTGAAAACGAAAAATATCACAAAGAGTATGTTGATAACTACACCAACGCATCTTATCTGATCAACGAAAACTTCAGCTTTGATGAAACAACCGGTCTTTTTACCGGAGCCGAGCCGGATCCGGTCCGCAGCGCTACCAAGTACAACATGGCAGACTGGCAGTACCAGGCTGATGCTGAAGGCAATATCTTAAAAGATCCGACCCTGGAAAGCCCCAACTGCTCATTCCAGCTGCTGAAGAACCACTACAGCAAATATACCCTGGCTAATATCAGCAAGATTACCGGCGCTTCAGAGGATGTCTTGAAAGCATCCTATGAACTATTCAGCAGTACCGGTCAGGCTGGTAAAGCTGGCAATATCCTTTATGCGATGGGGATCACCCAGTTTACCCACGGCGCTCAGAATACCCGTGCTATTGCTATTATCCAGCTTCTGCTCGGTAATATGGGTATATGCGGTGGCGGTACCAACGCCCAGCGCGGTCAGTCCAATGTGCAGGGTGCAACCGATATGGCAATGCTGTATCACATTATCCCCGGTTACAATCCGACGCCGCAGCAGACCCAGGCAACTTTGGAGGAGTACCTGGCTGCAACCACACCACAGAAGAACTGGTGGAGCAACAGGCCCAAGTATATTGTTAGCCTGCTGAAGGCTT
>CAYTER010000108.1:0-3006 GCA_964436815.1 uncultured Syntrophomonadaceae bacterium | reverse complement strand
TCCAACAATAACAGCCGTAATTCTGTGCTTCTTCACTTTGAATTTCTCCTTTAGTATAGCTGTCCGCACAAAGGCACTAGGTATTACGATGTTATAGCTTGATTATTGCGTAATAAGAAAATTCCTAACCAGATATACCAGATGATCTGGCTTAAACCGAATACACCGGTCAGTATAGCGGACCAACTCGGAACCAGCGAGACGATGCCAGCTATGCCTACCAATAAACCGATTAGATTCAGAACTTTCGGGAGTCCACCAGACTTTAGCGCAGCCAAACTGACTAAGAACACCCAGAGTCCGCCAAGGATTTCGCCACTGGCATTACCCAGTCCATTTGCCACCGATTCAATTAACTGCCAGTTTAAAGCAGCCTGTGCGGGATCGACTGCATAGAGCGCAACCACGGGGGCGATTCCGGCATTTGCTACCATCCCGCTGGCGACCAATGAACCAGCCCAGATGATTCCAATTACAGTAGCCACCTGCATGATTACAGGTGCGCTGCCCTTCAAGCGGTCGTATAATGCTAAAGCCAGAACAATCAGGACAACTCCAAAAAACACATACATCAGCAAGTTGGTTGTAAAGGTAACCATTTGCATTTCAACGAGCAAGGCCACCTTCTGAGCCGGGTCTGTAATACTAACATAATCCAGCACAGCCATAAAAATAACCATTCCAATAATATAAGCTATTGCCATATACAGTGCAGCGAGACCGCCATATTTCTGCAGAACTTTCATCCTTATCTCCTCTTTTCTTCAATCAAGAGCTTTAATTTATTTCAGGGTAATGCCACTTCCAGGCATACCAGATGATTAAAAGTGTAATTGCTATTTCCACAACGCCAAATAGGATATAGAAAGCCCAGGTCACCCCGACCAGATTGGCGATATTGACAGCTGTGTAGAGAACACCCAGGATTATGTTCACCCAGCGATCCACCTTGGACTTCAGCGCCAAGGATAGAAAAACCATCACAGCGGGGATAATCATAAGGATTGAGGCTGTTAACAAAGAACTTTGAGTCACTGGAAAAGGACCCATTCGCCCTGCCATCATTTCCTCTATCTGACCGGTTCTGAACAACGAAATGTGGTCGGCATAGATGTATAGGAACATTAGAGACGCCCACAATGCAGAAAGCTTCATCTTGACGTTTATTTTTACTTCTTCCATTTCGGTGGTTTTATTGATCATGTTCATTTTTCTCCTTTTTTAAATAATTCCGTTATGTTTGATAAATGAGCTTAAATAACTCTATGATCGCTACCCTCCTTTAATATCTGAAATAAGCAAGAAATGTTGTCAAAGATAAACCCCATTTCCAATCAGCTTCTATCCATTTACTAGGTAACGCCTGACTGATCCTGCCGGCCATTCTGAAGTGGACTGACTGAAACCAATGACATGCCCAAATCACGTATTTTTTTAAGCAATCCATGTAACGCAGCCTGATCGATCACCGGGCCGATTAAAAGCGTGTCGCCGTCCTCTTCCAGTATGATGTCCATACCGCCAAACCAGTCTGCCCAGTTCGCCCCCAGGTGACCCTTTAACCTGAACTGATAGATTGGTGGAAGATTTGTGTCATCCGTTTTTTTTCTCAACCTTGCTCATCTGCCTTTATTGTTTCAAATGCCCTCATAGCAGCGAGCGCCGAAGGTGTCTGGCAGCCTACAATTGCCGGTGCTGTTTGGACAAGCACGTCATTTTTCAGGGCTTCAACCATGAAGAGAGCAAAATCCACACGGCGGGTCCTGTTGCTGGCTAAGATGGGATCACCGACGTGTTTGCTCCATACCGGCAGCCCCTGGTTCTCGCCTTCTTCGAGGTCACTACCCCGCACTACTGTCCACCGGGTCTCGCTGTTAAAAACCCGTCGACACGCTTCAATCTGGTCATCAATATCAATGAAGCGAGTGAGCCGTCCGAGCCAGCGGGCGATACTCTCTTCTCTTTTAAGCGAAGCCGGGTATACATCTTTACCATCATAAGTAATATGCCAACCACAGGAAAATATCAGGCGTGCCCCGGGCTCTGCAAAGTCGAGCACTGCCTGGGCAGTACCAGTTGCGTAATGGTTTGCACCCCAGGGAACCAGTACGGTAAGCACTCCATCACATCCGGCAACTGCCTTCTTGATTACAGAACGATCGTTTGTATAACCCGGGATAATTTTGATCTGTTCCCTGAACATTTCGAGCTTACCAACACTGCGTTCCCGACAGACGCCAACCACCTCGTAACCGCGATCAAGCGCGTGCTGTATCATATACCGTCCGAGTTTTCCAGAAGCTCCTACGATACAAACTTTCATTTGTTTAACCTCCACGATCGGCATTCTGTTAAAAACCTTTTTGACCATAATAAATATAGTTGTGCCATGGTAATGTTGAATAGACACTTTGGTGTTAATTTAAGGTGTTGTTTTTAATGGGTAAAAGAAGAAGGACTTTCTAAAACATGAATTACGCAGTTATAGCAAACCAAGCTCACGGCCACGGACTATAGCCTCAGTGCGCCGAGCCACCTGCAGCTTGTCGAAAATCTTGCGGTTATGGCCTTTAACTGTATCCAAGGCGAGAAAAAGCCTTTCACCGATCTCGCGATTTGAAAGTCCGAGAGCAATCAATTTTAAAATTTCCATTTCTCGCCGGCTTAAAGGCTCCATTAATATTATAAAATCATTCCGGATCGCAGAATTAAAGGCTTCTCTTGTCAAATGAGCTTCATCATTCATTTCTTGCTTAAACGCATCAAGCAGCTTGCCGACATATTCCGGCATAATACCTTGTTTAGCTGCTTCGGTTAAAATGCTGGCCATCGGCTCTCCTTCATCTAGAAAAAGCCGGATAAAGCCTCCTCGCTCAGCCATTTCCAAAATTTTTGTTAGTGCCTTCATTGCTCTTGCTTTATCACCCTTAAAGCTAAGCGCAATAATTTCCAAAATTGTCGACTTGAGCTGCTGATCTGCCCACCCCCGAGATTTCACCTGCTGGT
>CAYTER010000107.1:0-3031 GCA_964436815.1 uncultured Syntrophomonadaceae bacterium | reverse complement strand
TACATTTTTATTATACCTGAATAGCACATTTAATGTCTTCCCGCTGTTTTATTGCAGCAAGCCTGCTCTTATTGCCACTGGCCGGTGCTACTGTTAGAATGAAGCAGGAGGAAGGTGAAAGCCGTTAAAATGAACCCGGAGATCATCAGTCTTTACCCTGATAAGTTTGCGCCAACCGAGCTGATCTTCAGCAAGATTAAGGCTGGCGATCGCATTTTTATTGCCACCGGTTGTGGCGAGCCTCAGCAGCTGGTCAAGATGCTGGTCGACTATGTGGAATCGAACCCAAAAGCATTTTTCGATACTGAAATTCTGCATGTCTGGACCCTTGGCGTCGCCCCATACAGCGATGAAAAGCTTAAACACAACTTTCGCCAAAACTCCTTCTTCATCAGTCATTTGACCCGCAAGGCGGTTAATGAGGGTGCTGCAGATTATACCCCGATCTTCTTATCGGAAGTACCGGCCCTGTTCCGCAAACGCCAGGTGCAGGTTGATGTGGCTTTGGTACAGGTATCGCCGCCTGATGAACACGGATTTTGCAGCCTCGGCGTCAGCGTTGATATCACCAGGGCTGCCGTGGAAAACGCCGACCTGGTTATCGCCCAGGTTAACAATCATACCCCCAGGGTACACGGTGATACTTTTATTCATGTATCAAGAATTGATTACCTGGTGCCCTTTGACGAGCCAACCCTTGAATATCTTCAACCGACACTCGAACCCTCTGTTATAGAAAAAATCGGCCACTACATCGCCCAGATTATCGAGGACGGCGATACGATCCAGGTTGGCTACGGCAGTGTGCCAAACGGTGCTCTGGAATTTCTGGGCGATAAAAAACACCTCGGTGTTCATACCGAAATGCTTGGCGACGGGTTGATTGACCTGATGAAAAAGGGCGTGATCGATAACAGCATGAAAAACCGCAATCGCGGAAAGCTGGTCGCCTCCTTCTGCATGGGAACCAAGAAAACCTACGATTATATTGATGATAACCCGGCCATTCTTTTCAAAGAGATCGATTATACCAACAGTCCCCTGGTTATCGCCGGACACCAAAAAATGACGGCGATCAACAGCGCCCTGGAAATTGATTTAAGCGGCCAGGCCTCGGCCGAATCGCTAGGCAGTACTTTCTACAGCGGTATCGGCGGCCAGGCAAACTTCATGCGCGGGGCGGTTTTAGCCCCTGAAGGAAAAAACATTTTAGCCCTCCAATCGACCACCAGGGGCGATGAGGCTTCGCGCATTGTTCCGGCGCTTAAGGAAGGGGCCGGTGTTACCCTCACCAGGGGTGATTTACACTATGTGGTAACGGAGTACGGCATAGCCTACCTGCACGGGAAAAATATCCGCGAGCGGGCCATGTCGCTGATTGCCATTGCTCACCCTAAATTCAGACCCTGGCTGATCGAAGAAGCAAAGAAGAGGGCTCTGATCTACCCTGACCAGGCGTTCCTGCCCGGCGAAAAGGGTGAATATCCGGAACATCTGGAATCATACCGGACTACCAAGCAGGGCGTTCAACTACTGATGCGCCCAGTAAAAATCAGCGACGAACCGCTGATCAAAGATTTCTATTACAGCCTGTCGGATAAGAGCATTTACCGCCGTTTTCTGTCAATCCGTCGCTACCTGCCCCATAAAGAACTGCAGAAACATTTTGTTGTAATCGACTACACCAGGGAAATGGCCATCTTAGCAGTTACGCGCTACCAGGGTAATGATGTGGTAGCCGGTCTGGCCCAGTACTGCATTGTTGAAGAAAGCCTTTCGGCTGAGATTTCGATCGTGGTTCGTGATGATTTTCAAAGCAAGGGGATTGGTTTTGAGCTGTTTTCCTACCTGGTCTCTGTTGCCAGGAACCAGGGCTTGCATACTTTAACGGCCGATATTCTGCCGGACAACCTGCCGGTTTTTCGCCTGATTGAAAAACTGGGTTTGAAATATGAGCGTAAATGGGATAGCGGCCTGATCCACGTTATCATTTATCTTAAGTAAAGTACAGCCTTTTTCGGATCAGGATGACCGCAACAAACGTGCTAAGCTGTGAAGCGTAACTTGAAAGGAAACTGAACTATTTGCCTCGGACCTGCTTAACGATAAAGGAAGAAGATTTCTTCGCTTTATCCACCCTCGAAAATAATCAGCGATTGAAGCTAATTTGGCCATCTGTATTCGCTATGCCTTTCTGGCTTCAGACCTGGTGGAAGCATTTTGGCGCAGGCTTAAAACCGCTGATCCTTTCAGCCTGGAAAGGTACTGACCTGGTTGGTCTGGCGCCGCTGATGATCAAAGATTCAACTGCGTTCCTGCTTGGCAGTGCCGATATTTGCGACTATCTTGATTTTGCTGTTTTGCCGGGTGAAGAGCATGATTTTATCAGCTGCACACTGACAGCTTTAGCTGAACGGGATATTGACTGCCTGGATCTTTTCGCCCAGCGGCCAGAAGCGGTTGTTTTTAAAGGCTTTTTTTCCGGTAAACCGGTCGAAGGCTGGCAGGGCTCTATGGAGCAGGAAAATGAATCCGCCGAAATTCTCCTGCCGCAAGACTGGGAGACTTACCTGGCAACTCTGAATAAAAAACAGCGTCACGAAGTGAGACGCAAAATCAGAAAACTGGAAAATGAAACGGAAAGCGTTCGCTATGATGTGTTGGAACAGAAGGAAGAGATCGTCAGGTTTATCCCGAAATTTTTGGATCTTTTTCTCCAGAACCCGGAGAAAGAAGAGTTTATGACCGGAAAGATGAAAAGTTTTTTCCAGGAAAGTATAACTGCTGCAGCCGGATCCGGGCTGGCCCGCTTTGGCCTGCTTGAAGTTAATGATCAGTTAGCGGCAGCCGTTCTCTATTTCGATTACCGGGACCGGATCTATCTCTATAACAGCGGTTATGACAATGATTATAATGATTTAAGCGTTGGGCTTTTATCAAAAATATTTTGCATCAGGGATAGTATAGAAAGAGGGAAAAAAGTTTTTGACTTTCTGAAAGGCCCGGAAATCTATAAAAGCCGCCTCGGCGG
>CAYTER010000106.1:1450-3051 GCA_964436815.1 uncultured Syntrophomonadaceae bacterium | reverse complement strand
GCGGAGCTAGATGAAAATGAAGATTATCGTTGATACTTCAGTGTGGATCGAATACTTGAAAAACAGGACAACGATAACAGAAAAACTTGATCAGCTATTACTGGCCGGGCATATCTGCACGTTAGGGCCAGTGGTTGCAGAACTTCTACAGGGGGCAAGAACAGAAAAAGATTACCAGTTATTAATAAACAGTATTAGCGGCTTAAGCTATGTAGAAACCGCAGTTGAAGACTGGATAAAAGCCGGCACTATTTCATTCAAATTAAGGAAAAAAGGAATAACCATTCCCATAACAGACTGCCTGATAGCAGCAGTTGCAATGCGTCTAAATGCTTCGATCATGAGTTATGACCAGCATTTTGAAGCGATACCAAACCTCAAGCTGATAAAAATCCCCGGGTAATCAAAAAGTGGTTTAGTTTCACTTGACAGAGACAGGCAACCGGTGTTAGCATATATATGAACAATCATTCATATGTTCATGTATAGGGTGGTGCACCGTATTTGCCTGATAATATTAGTGAAGACTTAAGCTGCGAGGTTTCCACAGTCCATCAGGATGTGGTTGATCGGGTACGGCAGAAAATGCCGGCGGAAGAAAAACTCTACGATCTGGCCGAGCTGTTTAAAGTGTTTGGGGATTCTACCCGGATAAAAATAATCTGGGCTTTGTTTGAAGAAGAAATGTGTGTCTGCGATATCGCTTCCTTGCTGAATATGACCCAGTCGGCAATTTCTCACCAGTTAAGAGTATTGAAGCAAGCCCG
Organism: uncultured Syntrophomonadaceae bacterium; assembly: GCA_964436815.1. Classification (GTDB taxonomy): domain Bacteria; phylum Bacillota; class Dethiobacteria; order DTU022; family DTU022; genus UBA993. The sequence goes on along the minus strand of CAYTER010000106.1, from coordinate 2,284 downwards.
TCTCGTTAAACCGAGACGTGAAGGAAAAAACATGTACTATTCTCTTGATGACGAACACATCGAATCAATCTTTTACCAGGGCATGAAACATATCAATGAATAATTACCGAATGGAGCTGCAGCAATATTGACATCAGGTGAAAACAGCGCTTATCTTAACTGTGCAGATTGCACTTGTAGAACAGAGATCACCAGGGAAAGCCTTCTAAAACCAACCCGCCTTTTTTTTTACGGTCTGGGCTTACTTATTTTTTTATACGGCATCTTGAGCAACCCGGTTGGCTGGTCTGGCTTTGCCGTATACGGTCTGGCCTATCTTATTTTTGGCAGCAACGTTCTGCTGACTGCCGGCCGAAATATAGTCCAGGGTAAAATATTTGATGAAAATTTTCTGATGTCAATTGCGACCCTCGGGGCATTTGTGATTGGCGAATACCCCGAGGGGGTTGCAGTAATGGTCTTTTACCAGATAGGAGAGCTGTTTCAGGACAGCGCCGTGAAACGCTCCCGCCGATCGATCAGGCAGTTGATGGAAATAAGGCCTGATTACGCCAATTTACTGGAGTCAGATAAAACGCGTAAAGTGAGCCCGGAAGAAGTAAACGTCGGAGTAGAAATACTCGTTAAGCCGGGCGAGCGCGTGCCGCTGGACGGAGAGGTTATCAAGGGTTCATCCGCCTTGGATGTCTCAGCCTTGACTGGTGAATCTTTACCCCGGGAAGTTGCAGAAGGCGACCAGGTTTTATCCGGATCGGTCAATAAAAGCGGATTGTTAACGATAAAAGTTACTGCTGAATACAGTCAGTCGACTGTGAGCAAGATCTTATCCCTGGT
>CAYTER010000106.1:0-1350 GCA_964436815.1 uncultured Syntrophomonadaceae bacterium | reverse complement strand
CCTATCATTCCACTCACCCCCTTTCTGTTTCCATCCGTGAGGCATCAAAGCTGCAGCCGGAAGAAAAGTTGATTGCTGAACACGAAGAATTTCCAGGCCAGGGCATAAAGGTGCGCTACGGCGAAAAGGTAATCCTTATGGGTAACCAAAAGCTGCTGGATGGGCATAATATCGAAGTTGAAGAAGATAAGGATCAGCAAACCCGGGTGCATCTGGCAGTTGATGGCCGCTATGCCGGCAGCATTACTCTAGAAGATGAGCTCAAGGATGATGCCCCTTCCGCTATTCAGAAACTGCGCAATCTGGGGATCAATAAAATTGTCATGCTGAGCGGGGATAAAAAACAGGTAGCAGAAGATATCGGACGTACTCTTAAGCTTGACCGGGTATATGCTGAACTCTTGCCTGATCAAAAAGTTGAGATCATTGAAAACTTAGAACAGCAAAATAACCGAAGCGGTAAAAACGTTTTTGTCGGAGACGGCATTAACGATGCGCCATCTCTGGCCAGGGCAGAAATCGGGGTCGCAATGGGCGGTGTGGCTTCCGATGCAGCTATTGAAGCAGCAGATATTGTCCTGATGACCGGGCAGCCTTCAAAACTTGCCGAGGCGATTGCCGTAGCGCGCAAGACAAAATCCATTGTTTTTCAAAATATTGTCCTGGCTCTCGGTGTTAAAGCAGCAGTAATGGGTTTAGGCCTCTTCGGCCTGGCCTCGATGTGGGAGGCAGTCTTTGCCGATGTCGGAGTAGCCCTTTTAGCCGTGCTGAATGCCATGCGGGCTATGAAATGAGCTGCTGCCGCTTCTTAATCATAGAGCAACCGGTAGACCTTGCCGTCAAAAGCGGTAAAATAGAGCTCCTGATGATCATCGACCCCAAACGATGAGATCCTTAAATCTGTGCTGGCAAGAGTGTAGTTGGCCTTTACTGCTGCATTCTGATACCATAAAGCCCAGATCAGCCCGCTAACGAAGTCGGCATAGATATAAGCGCCCTCCAGCAGCGGCAGTTCACTGCCCCGGTAGACGTACCCGCCGGTAATAGAACGGCCTAAGGGGTGGAGGTACTCGTAGACAGGCAGCTCAAGACCGGTTGAATCACAGCCGGTTGGCGGAAAATAGCACTGGCTGCCTTCCATGATATTCCAACCATAGTTTTTACCTTTTTCCACGATATTTATTTCTTCCACGGCATTCTGACCAACATCCCCTGCCCATAGCTGACCGGTTAGCGGGTCAAAACTGAAACGCCAGGGGTTGCGCAAACCGTATGCGTATATTTCTTCAAGAAAACCTTCATCATTACCCACAAAGGGATTATCGGGCGGGATTGCGTAACTGCCCTGCG
>CAYTER010000105.1:0-3126 GCA_964436815.1 uncultured Syntrophomonadaceae bacterium | reverse complement strand
TCAACCGGTCGCTCTTCCATCTGGGCGCGGTGAGCAACGGTCAGCCATTCAGGTAGATCCTGATCAAGGCTTCCGTTTGTAGCTGGTACGGATGTGTCTGCGCCGATCAGCCCGCAGCCAAATAGAGTTAACATTAATGTTACCGCTATTAAAAGGATAAAATATCGCTTAAACCTGTTCATAATAGTACCTCCTTTTATGTTCTTACAGTAAGACAACGCTGCTGTCGGTTTAGTTTCATAATAATTTACCGCATTATAGATTAATAACCCCGACCCTTGGTGGATCGAGGTTATTATTTAATGAGTTGATTTATTTTAGTTGCCGAAACCTGAAGGCGATTCGTCCCAGCTATGGAACCAGTTCTGGTTACTGCTTGTGTCACCGGTAGCAGTATAGGGAGCAGTTATGCCGTAAATCTGTTTAAACGTGTCAGCATGAATGGCCAATCCGGCAGCTATTTTTGGTATTTGGAACATTAATTCACTTAGACGAACTTCTTCACTTGTTCCACCATCAGCTGCTGATTTTGGTTTAATGCTTCTATTTTTTAGATCTTTATACTCTTCTACGAGCCTATCGAGCTCCAATTTGCCTATGTACTCCATTGTTCCAGGCTGCTGCCACTTCGGGGTGCCGCTGGTCTGGGCCGGGGCGGTGGAAGCAGGCTGTTCAGCAGCCGGCTGGGTTGTGGTTGGCTGGGTTGCGACCGGTACTTCGGCTGCTTCTTCCTCATCCGCTTCTTCTTCTTCTTCGATCTCCGGCTGTTCAGCCGCTTCGGCGCGGTGGGCCAGGGTCAACCACTGGGGCACCGCTTCAAGGCTTCCGGTTTCCACATCAGCTGAACTGCCCGAAGGCAGTAAGCTGCAGCCGATCATTGAAAACGAAAGGGCGATCACTAGACTGACTATAAGCAAGGTCTTAATCCTGTTCATTACTTTTCCTCCTTGGTTAAAGCTTCTCGAAAAATAAAGCCCGCTAATATATTTTTCTTAGCAACGGGCTTGATGCTGTTCATTATACCCGAATAAATTTCAGAATGCAAGTTGCCGGTGCAAAGGGTTGCCAGGTTGTGTTATAATGGAACCTGCAGTCCGGCAGAACAATCTATAAGCCGGGTTATTTTATTATAGCGATCAATGTCTGGGAGGTATAGATATGTCAGAAATGAAAACCTGTCCGTTCTGCCTCGAAGAGGTTCCGGCCAGGGCAATTAAATGCCGACATTGCGAATCGGTCATTGAAGTAGTGGAGACTGTAACGGTAAGGGATACAAGCGAGGGCGATTCAGCCCCGAAAGCAACGCGTAAAAGAAAACCGGTAGAGCAGCAGGGAGTTCCCGGGTTGCCTGCTTACGGAGGTACTGGCAGGAAAGAGCGCAATTTGGTGCCACTGGTGATTATCCTGGCCGCTCTCTTAATAGCAGCCGTGGGTATCGGTTCCTGGCTTCTGCTCCGCGACGATGGCGGTGATACAGTCAGCCAGCCGATCGATGGCGCGATCATTGGCGCCTGGAGAGGCGGAAGTGAAGATAATGCCGTTTATTTCCAGTTCCTGCCGAATGAGATGGTAAATGTCGCCGTTCAGCCTGAAGGTTACTGGTTCAGGACCCAGTACCGGATCGTGCGGACCGATCAGAACAACTTCCTTGAAATTTATCACCGTGGCCTGGGCGAATGGGAAAGAACGGCCGAACTGGCCTTAAGCGGTGAAGATACATTAATTATGACCGATACCTGGGATGGTGTGGTCATCGCCATGCAAAGAATTACTGAATCTGAATTCAGGGATGAAATCAGCGATCTGCGCTTCGAGCGCTAAAAAATAAATTTATAATTGTTGCTAGCAGACAAAAAAGAGCGCTCCCGCGGGAGCGCTCTTGCTTTTCAGTTCGCGGTTCAGCGATTAGCTCACTTTAATAACCAGGGCAGCTGCCGTATCGCCGGCGGCACAGCCGGTGACCAGGGCGTAACCGCCTCCCTTGATTACCGTTTCTTCAATTGCTTCGATCAGCAGCCGGGCTACGGTTGGCGCCTGGGGATGGCCAAAGACCATGGAACTGCCGTAATTGTTGATGGAAGCAGCCTCCACCCCCAGCTTTTTAGCCAGGTACATGTCATTGACGATAAAAGGATTGTGGTTCTTAATAGCGGCCATATCCTGGGCTTTCAGCCCGGCCCGCTCCAATGCCATCTGTGCGGCCGGAACCGGGGCCATTGGCATAAAGGCCTTCTTGGTGCGGGCATACCCGTATGAGATGACCTGAATGGTAACTCCGGGGTCGCTGCTCAGCTTGGCCGCCCGGTCCTTGGTGGTGACGATTATTCCTGCGTTGCCGTCAGCCGGGTGAGTCTGGCCCCCAACCGTTAAGATGCCGTCATCCAGTGTGGGGCGCAGCTTCGCCAGGGCTTCCTTGGAGGTTGTGGCAACCCCCTCATCTTTCTCGACCAGCAGGGTTTCCTTACGCGAAAGAGTGGCTTCGACCGGAAACATGTAGCGTTTCTGGAATGCCCGGTCATCGGCCAGCGATTTATTATATTGCTCATAACGGATTAAAACCAGTTCATCGGCTTCCTGGCGGGTAAACCCTTCTTCCCTGGCGACATTTTCCGCTGTAACGATCATGCCGTATCCGGTTGAGGGGTCAGCCTTCATGTTATCCAGGTTCCAGTTCTCCGAAATTACCTCGCCTCCGGGCCCCAGCGGGTTGGGCCAAACGGTATGGGGGCCGTTGGAGCAGCGGTCTACCAGTAAACAATAGGCCGCCTGGGCATTGCCCATTTCCACCGCCATACTGGCATTGAATACCGTGGTTGTGGCGGTTGAGCAGGCCTGCATCACAGTCATCCCGGGGATATCGGGAGCGCCCATCACATAAGCTGCCCAGGTAGCGCCGAAGAAAACGCGGTGCTGCCCGACAGTGATACCCAGGTAAAGAAAGTCGAGTTCTTTTTGATCCAGTTTCCTGCTTTCAAACCAGCGTTTGCTCGTTTTGGCCCCCAGTTCAATGGCATTGTCGTTTTGCAAACTGCCCTGCCACTTGCAAAAGGGGGTGCTGTAGTAACCTTTATAAGGGATATAGCTTTTGGAAAACATAGCTTCGCTCCTTTCTACTTTCCTGCATAT
>CAYTER010000104.1:0-3280 GCA_964436815.1 uncultured Syntrophomonadaceae bacterium | reverse complement strand
AGAAGGTGCAATCATTGCGGCAATAGGTGGAAAAATAGATGAAACCGTAGAGGAAAATTTCATTGCTGAAATATTTGGCACGACTCTCTCTCGCCGCTTGAAACAATTGCTCCAGCGATTCATCATCTTCAAGCGCCAGGAGGTATTTTAGCTCAAGATCTGACAAAGGCTGCTCAAAGGCTGCTTTTTCCAGACACTGCAAAAGCATCGTTTGCCCTTTCTGATTACGCAGGCTGTTCACTTCCCCGTTTCCGAAAATGCCGGATCTTTTATTATTGTTTGCTTTTTATTCAATCCAAGTTAGATCATACCAGAGAAAACACTGTTCTGCCCGCTATTCTTCCAAAGACAAGACATTCAGTAATCGAACAGCTGCCCAGGCGACATGCGCCATGAATCCCTCCGGTCACTTCGCCTGCCGCCAGAAGCCCTTCAACAGGCTGTTGATCGCGGTTGATAACTCTTGCAAATTTATCGATCTGTATTCCACCCATCGTATAGTGAACTTTTGGCCACATCCGCATCGCGTAAAAAGGCGGCTTTTGAAGAGGCTTTGATTCCTTCAGGATCATTTTCCCATAATCGGTGTCCACGCCCGCTTTTAGCATCCTGTTATAACGGGCAAGCGTGTTAGTTAAAGCTTCTGTTTTGATGTTGTAGAATGCTGAAAGCTCTTCAATAGTTGTAAAAGATCTCACCACTTTCTTCCCCAAAGCCTTTGTTATATCCCAACCTGACAGCGTCAAGCCATTGGTATCGGCTATGCCAATGGCCGGAACACCATTATTGAGCAGAGCATCGGCCAGTTCTTTTCTGTTGCCAAGTTCGTTCGTGAAGCGCCGCCCTGACTGAGGGTCAACAATAAGGCCATAGGGGATGACGACATAATCGCCAAACAATGGCCCTGCTCCATAGCCCTTTTCATCGGGTGATGTCCATGGTCCGAGTTGGATTCTGGAAAGCTGAACCGGATTTGCGCCGATCCGCATGCACTCTTTTAGAATTTCAGCAGTCGCGAACTTTTTATTGGTGCTCATTACTGTACTGTCCAGGCGCGGATCCTGGGCCTGGCGAAAAGCCAAATCGCTTCCAAAACCGCCCGAGCAAACAACGACTCCCTTCGAAGCACATATTTCGCTAGCAACACCCGCTTCGGGTTTATGAAAGCGATAACCCTCAATAATTTTTACCCCTGTAACACGGCCGCTTTTGCTTTGCAGCAGGGATTTAACAGCTACCCCGTAACGAATTGGCACCTTCAGTTTATGAAGGTAATCAATCAGTTTTTTGATCAAAGTAATCCCGGATAATGATTCCGGGGTATAGCAACGCGGAACAGAATGGCCGCCGAATAAATCAGCCCGTTCAAAATATTTTACGCCCAGAGTATCCCGGGACCAGAGGAATGCTTCTTTGGCCCCTTCTGTAAGCACTCTAACTAATGCGGGATAATTTAACCCTTCGCCAGCCGTCAGCATGTCCTGGCTCATCAGTTCAGGCGAATCAACAATGCCGAGTCTCAACTGGTAATCAGTTCCGGGAGCAGCCAGACCGCCATCGCTAATGATTGAGTTTCCGCCAGGACCCATCATTTTTTCCAGGACAACAACAGAAGCCCCTGCTTCTGCAGCCGCTATGGCAGCCGAAAGCCCCGCAAACCCTGAGCCGATTACGATGACATCATAATTTTTCTGCACGATGCTTTTATCCCTAATAGTAATTTATGCGCCAGTTTAATTCTATTCTAAATCTATTCTGTGCTTCAACTAGCATTTTGTAGTCTTTTTTATCCCAGAATAGACAAATAATCTATTTACTTAGTTGTCAATGTGGGCCTTGATTTTAGAGACTGACATTTTGCTCAAATAGATCGCTTAATTACTGCAATATGACAGTTGTTAAGATTTATATATCCCCTATAATGATTATGAAATAAGGAAAATGCAATAATACTTCAACTTGAGGGAGTGATTTTCTTAATGATTGACTGGGATGAAGTTGTGCGCAGACAAGCGGTTTATGCAGCAAATAAAGAGCGTTTTAAGATTAAGCAGAATGAGCCGACCATGAAAGCTGTCGTCACTACCGGTAATGGGGGTTTAGACAAGCTTGTTTACTGCGATGTCCCCATTCCCAAGCTTGAATCAGGAGAGGTCCTCTTAAAAGTTTTAGCCGCCGGGGTTAACAATACTGAAATTAATACCCGGCTTGGCTGGTATTCAGCATCGGTTACCTCCAGCACTGAAGGCTGGTCGGACTCGCAGGAAAAAGAAGCGGTAGACAAAGCTGATGGCGGTTGGAGTGATCCGACCCCCTTTCCCTTTATCCAGGGGACTGATTGCTGCGGGCGCGTGATCGAAACAGCTAAGGACGTTGATAATTTTGAGATCGGCGAGCGCGTATTGGTCAGATCCTGTATGCGTTCCTATGGTTTTCAATCGTACGAGAATATCTGGATAGCATCTGATTTTGATGGCGCTTTTGCACAATATGTAAAGGTTCCGGCTTCCGAAGTTTTTAAGATTAACTGCAGCTGGAGTGATGCAGAGTTAGGGACCATACCCTGTTCATACGGGGCAGCTGAGAACATGATTAACCGGGCAGGTGTGAGAGCCGGTGAAACGGTGCTTGTGACCGGCACTTCAGGTGGGGTTGGCTCAGCAGCAGTCCAGTTGGCAAGCCGGCGGGGAGCAAAAGTGATCGCCGAGGACAGTTATCATTTTTCCAGGATTAAGAACGACAGTGACCGCTTCAAAAATGAGCTTGAGCTGCTAAGTTCAATCGGAGCGCAAAAAGTCATCGATGATGGAAATATTCTTGACCACCTGGAGGAAAAGTCAGTCGATGTGGTTGTTGACAATGTCGGAGGGCCGGCATTTGGCGATCTTCTTCTGGTTTTAAAAAGAGGCGGGCGGTATGCATCCTCGGGCGCTATTGGCGGACCACTGGTGACCCTCGATAAACGCACTTTTTACCTGAAAGATTTAAACTTAATCGGCTGTACTGCCTGGGATGAACCTGTCTTCCCCAATCTGGTTTCCTATATTGAAAAAAGCGAAATAAAACCGCTGCTGGCCAAAACATTTCCACTGTCGCAGATCCGGGAAGCCCAGTCGGAATTTCTTGAAAAGAAACACTTTGGGAAATTTGTCCTCATACCACCGGATGCCGATGAAAAATAGCATCTAGCGCTGTTCATGCTGCCTCAGACAGACCAAAACTTAACTATGGAGGAATCGAAATGTCGACAACCGGAGAACTTGAAAGAAAATACGTCCTG
>CAYTER010000103.1:2119-3457 GCA_964436815.1 uncultured Syntrophomonadaceae bacterium | reverse complement strand
GCTTCGCCACCGGAGAGTGTTTCGGCTCGCCGGTGGGCCAGTTCAATCATCCCGACCTGCTCCAACAGGCTTTTTACCTGCCTGTTTATTTCTGTTTTGTGGTAGCGGCGCGCTTTTAAGCCGTAGGCTACGTTGTTCCACACCGTATCTTTAAACAGCAATGTTTTTTGAAAAACCAGGGCCATGTTTCTCTGTAAAGCTAATTTTTCCGCCCCGTTTTTGGGCAAAGGTTTTCCCTGGTATAATAATTCTCCACCATCTGGCAGGGTAAGGAGATTGATGATCCGTAAAAGGGTGCTCTTTCCGGCTCCGCTCGGGCCGATGACCCCGTAGATACATCCTTTTTTCAGGAATAGCCTGTCAACGCTCAAAACTTCACGATCATAGTTCTTCTTTATATCCATCATTTCCAGTAAAATGCTATCGCAGCTAATCCCGGTTCCCTCCCCTCTGTATGTTGTAAAGGATAGAATTAACGATAAAAGAAATCATTAGTAAAATTACCCCTAAACCGATTGCCAGCTCAAAATTACCTTTCCTGGTCTCGAGAACGATAGCTGTGGTCATAACCCTGGTATGGCCGTCAATATTGCCACCCACGATCATCACCGCACCTACCTCGGCCACAACCCGGCTGAAACCGGTTATAATAGCGCCTAAGATAGCGTAACGCGATTCTTTTACCACTGTCCATGCCGCCAGGCCTGAAGATGCCCCGAGTGAGCGGGCTGTTTCTTCTATTTCACTGCCCCTGGCCCTGATGCCGACCATGGTTAAGCCAATGACAATCGGCGAAGCCAGGAAAACCTGGGCAATTACCATAGCCGTTGGAGTGTAGAGCAGGCTGAGAACCCCGAGTGGGCCCTGCCTCGATAGAATCAGGAAAATAATTAAACCGGCCACCACCGGCGGCATGCCCATGAAAGTAAAAATAATTTTGTTAAACAGCCTGGTTTTTCTTTCTTCCTTCAAGCCGAGCAGGGTGCCGAACGGCACACCGAGCAAAGTAGCTATAATAATAGCGGTTATTGACACCCTGAGTGATAAAAATACTATCTGCAAAAGGTCCGGATCGAGCGCGATAATTAAGCGAAATGCTTCCATGAAACCTTCCAGTAAACGGGACAAATTAATACCTCCGGGTTAAGTCGATCACTGGTTTTTTATTTGTGACAAGGGGACGGGGTACTTGTCACACGTCCCCCTGTCAATAATTTCTGCTATTTATTCCAGACCGTATCCGGCAAAGAACAGTGTCTGGCCATTTACCTGGTAAGACTCAATCAGTGCCTGTCCTTCAGCGGACATCAAAAAGTCGATATACATCAGGGCATATTC
>CAYTER010000103.1:0-2019 GCA_964436815.1 uncultured Syntrophomonadaceae bacterium | reverse complement strand
TCAGTGCCTGTCCTTCAGCGGACATCAAAAAGTCGATATACATCAGGGCATATTCATACTTAACGCCGGGATGCAGATCCGGGCTGACGGCCATAACTCCATACTGGTTAAAGAGCGCCGGGTCGCCTTCAACGACGATCACCAGGTCAGTGTTCTCCAGCATGGCGACATAAGTGCCGCGGTCAGTCAGGGTGTAACCCAGGCGTTCATCGGCATGTCTGATAGTGTCGCCCATGCCCTGGCCGATCGCTTCATACCAGCCCTGCCCTGCCGGATCAACACCGGCAGCTTCCCAGAGGCGCAGTTCCATCCGGTTAGTCCCTGAATCGTCGCCGCGCGATACAAAAACGCTGCCGCTATCAGCAATTAAAGCCAGCGCTTCAACAGCAGTTGCAACAGCACCCACGCCGGCCGGATCGTCGGCCGGGCCGATAATAATAAAGTCGTTGTACATCACATCGTAACGGTCGACAAAATAACCTTCCTCGACCCCTGTCAGTTCCGACTGACGATCGTGCACCAGCAGTACATCAGCGTCTCCGCTGCGTCCTGTTTCAAGGGCGGCCCCTGTCCCCTGGGAAACAACCCTTACTTCCAGGCCGGTTTGCTCCTGGAAAATAGGATTGAGGAAGTCAAGAAGACCTGAGTCATAAGTGCTTGTCGTGGTCGCCAGGGTAATAAAATCGTCAATCAGCTCTGGTTCCGGAGCTGTTTCTTCCGGTGTTTCCTCAGCCGGAGCTGAATCCTGGGCACAGCCGGCAACGAAAAACATTAGGCTTATAACCAGAGCAAATACTAAAAATAGATTTTTGTGATTAAACATGTTTATATAAACCCTCCAGATGTATTTTTATTTTAGCTTTTAACAATGCCTGATAAATTGCCGATGACCCGCAGGATTAATGCTTTGTCAATGTTTCTATTTAAACCTCCTGATCGGGCCGAATACTTCGCAATACCAAGGTTTAGATCCATGCTTAATCAGTGCTAATAAAAACGCATTATCCCTCCCAGGGGAAATGCGAATAGAACTTGGAGCATGATCAAACCTTCTTTCCGCATTGGGAGGCGCAGTAGTTTCCTGCTGCACCCTAACGTCTACCCATCATGGCTTAAGCTTTAGATAGGATAGATCGAAGGTAATTAATTGTCTGTTATTTTGCCACCATCACGGAACTTGCCTTGATGATGGCAAAAGCTTCATCACCAGGTTTTAAATTCATAGTTTTTGCTGAGCCGGTTGTAATACTCGACACAATACTTACGCCATTTATATCAATAATTACCTCTGTTGATACCGGCCCTTCTTTTATTTCCCTGATGACTCCTTTTAGCTGGTTCCTTGCCGAGAGCTGCATCTAATCACCTCCCCTCTGTATAATAAAAAACCGCATTTCCCCATGCGAAAATACGGCTTTGCCTGTGCATTATGACCAGACCTTCTTTCCGCATTGGGAGGCGCAGCCGTTTCCCGCTGCACCCTAACGTCCATCAATCATGGCCGAAGCTTTAGATAAAATGGATCGAAGGAAAAATCTTTAATTGTCTTATACATTTTAAGCGACCGCTGTCAGCCTGTCAATACAGGGTGGTGAAATATTTCGCAAGAAAACCGCCCTGTTCAACGGGTTTCCCGTTCAAGCTTTTTTTGCTCTTGCAGTTCAGTCAGCTCAAGCTCCAAGTCTTCCAACTCTTTAAACATCGAAGGTTTCGGAGAGTGAAAAGGCCAGCGCTTCTTTACATCATCTATTTTTTCCTTAACAGCAGTAATTTGTTGATCCAGATCGTTCATATCAAACGCCATATCCTTTACAGTTTATTTACTAGATAACTGTCTATCCCTGGTTACATTTGCTGGCTAATATATATCAATCAGCATGTTTAATGCAGCTGAGGAATTCTACCCCAATTATAACATTTTCATTTTCGCAGGCTGAATGAGAGTCTATTGAGTATGCTTGCCAAGGTGTAGAAAATGCGGCATAAAGACTTTCTGGACCTGACTTTTGCATGTAACCT
>CAYTER010000102.1:2973-3496 GCA_964436815.1 uncultured Syntrophomonadaceae bacterium | reverse complement strand
TAATAGATTTGAGTTCTGAGCAATACCCACTTGTTATGGATGCGCCGTTTTCTAATGCCGATACTACTCATACAACTAATATTTCCAAAGTTTTACCTGAGGTTTCAGAACAGGTTATCATGTTTGTTATGGAAAAAGATTGGCGATATGCTGAGCCTGTAATGGGTTACCGTGTAGGCTCACGATGGATGCTTGATAAAAAAACAGATACTTATTCTGTTTTAAAAAGGAGTGCTTCCTGATGTTCGAAAATGACTATACTATAAATGGTAAACATGCAACTTACTTGAAATATTTAGTAAATGATGCTAAAGTATTTTCTCGTTATATAGATGTTTATATGAATTCAGCTATATTTGGTTTTTTACATAGCCGTTCAGCAGAAAAAGATAATTCCTCTCAAGACAGAGCTAGAATTTATGCTGATGCTTTTGCTACCGAAAGGTTGAATTGCGATTTTATTTATCGTCTTATAATGCTTTTAGATGAAACTAAAGAATGATTCGACCCTAAAAACCACCTT
>CAYTER010000102.1:0-2963 GCA_964436815.1 uncultured Syntrophomonadaceae bacterium | reverse complement strand
ATTTTGGGATATAAGCCATTGAACTACTTGATGGCGAAAAATTCATTGTGCGTATCTGGCCACTAGTAGATGCACACACCAGCGAACATTTTACTATAGTTACAGTCAACGAGTTCTTGGACTTAGTGAATATCAACCCTGAACATATCGCAAAAGGTAATTCTTTAAAGAAGGCTAATAGCCCCGCTGATCCTGAGTTAACTAATACTTGATTCGACCCTAAAAACCACCTTTTAATCAGCTGCAGTAACACAACCTGGGTCGAACAAGCCAAAATAAACGTTTCAAGCAGGGCAAAATAAAAGAAAAAGGAGGATACTTTTGCCCTTTTCTTTGATAATAGCTGTAATATGACCGGAAATTGTAGGCCATTACCTTGAAGTGGTCCCAGATACTGGTGGGGATAAGGCCTCTTATTGGCGGATTGTCAATATTATAAGTCCGGCGCAAGACTGAAGGTATTCCTTCAACGCCGGCTCTGAAGTCAGCCAGGGCCTGGTAGCGTTCCGTGCCGAGCAGGTTGCGGTAACGATCGACCGTCAGTTTTTTCAGGCTAAAGCTTATAGCATAAGCTCTTCGCTGTTCTTTGACAATGCAGCTGCCAAGATTGGGGCAGTCCGCACAGGTTTCTTTGGCGAACTTTGCGCTGAACTGCTCCTTTTTGCAGTCATACTTTGATTTTAAAGGTTTAAAGCCCAGAGGGCAGGCAAGAATCTGGTTGTCTTCTGCAGAGATAACAAACTGGTCGGCGCTGATCTTATCCGGGTCAGCAGGCTTGCCGTTTAAAGCAGAAAAGCTGACCGTCAGACCTTTTTCCTCCGCGAGCAAGACGGTCTCTTTAGCATAAAAAGAGCCGTCACTGGCTAAGACGCTGGCCCCTTTTAGATCGCTTTTAACAGCGCTCTGGCCTAACTCAACATCGCTTACAATATTTGGCCTTCTTTCGTGGTGGACAATCATGCTGATCTTTTTGTCTGGGTCGCGGGCTTCAACGGTGTTCAGCACATAACCGGTACTTCTTTTGTTTCCTTTGCGACGGTAGGTAGCATCTGGCTCCGAGGGGTTCTGCAGGCTGTCTGCAGCAAGCTCTTTTGCCTCTTTGACCCTGGGGCCCTTTCCAGTGAACTCGACTTGATCACCTAACAGGCGTTTTAAGTTTTGGTAAGCCTGGATCTCCTGCAGCTCCGGCGGGGTTGCTTCGACCAGAGCCAGCACTTCCTTTAGCAGTTGCTCGGTTTTAGCCGGCACCTCTTCTTTGCTCAAACGGTAGATCTGGTTGCTCTGATCTTTTTTCTCCAGGTAATGTTCTAAACCTAAGGGGATTAAGCCAGGGGCTTTCTCCTTAAGCAATTTCACCATGTTCTGGTTAACACTGTAGATCAGCTCCAGGCGCCCCATGTTTTTGCAGTTGGCACTGATCATAAATGAATCCTGGCGGGCTAAGCTGGTATCCATACCGCTCAGTTCAATCAAGGCTTCCGTGAGCTGGTCGATCTCTTCTCGCAAAAGATCGCGGCCCGTCAAAGTGGTATATTCGTAGAGTCTTTTTCTAAAGTTACCGATGGTGTTGATGCACAGCTTTTCTTTATCAAATTCGGTGATCCCTAAGGCGTAGCGGACCCGGTAGTCGAAGTAGAGTGCACCAATTAACTCTTCATCGGTCCAGCGATTTAGTTCTTTTAAGATTAAGAGGCCGATTAGAATATTAACAGGAGTATTGGGTCTGCTGTAGTTATCGCTGTAAAGCAGGCTGAAGCGTTCTTCTTTGATCCGGGTGAAGATGGAGCTGAAAAAAGGCTCGGCCCAGCTTTTATGCAGGGCTTCTTTGACATACTGGGGAAAACTATGGTAGGGGTCGCTTAGGCTGTGTTGTTTCGCCGCCGGGTTTTCCTTAAACATGAACCGTTCTCCTTTATTCTGGTATAATTGATAATTATTTCTTGTTTTTATTATACCAGAATGGGGTCCTTTTTTAAAGCTTTTTTAGCTGATTTTGCCTTATTTCATGGCCTTTTTAGCATGTATTCCAAGTTCGCCAAGGCCGTTTTTCTTAAGTGCATATGCAGGTAGCTGTATTACGATTGGGTTTAAATCGACCTTTTTGGGGTCGAATCAAGTATATATTTGCGTGCTAAAAGAACTAAAGTAGATAATTCAGAAATGATTGAGAACGCAGATGATTATGAACCATTTTATCTGACTTTTATAAAAGGAAGCTACTATCTATTGCCATTAATAGTTCTGGTTATTTTGATTTTGCAAGGGTTTTCATTATCTTTGGTAGCTTTGGTAGCAACTTTGATGACATTAATTATAAGTTGGTTTAGGAAGGATACAAGAATTGGATTTTCCAGATTACTTGAATGTATTGAGAGTGTGTCAAAGGCTTACATTACTATAGTTGTTGCTTGTGCAACAGCCGGTATGGTAGTCGGAGCTCTGATGTTAACTGGCTTAGGTGGAAAAATTGCCCACTTGATCCTTATGTCAAGTGGGCAAATTCCCTTCTTAGCTTTATTATTTACTGGTTTGCTCTGTATTATATTGGGGATGGGAATGCCTGTGCCTGCAGCATATAGCTTAACAGCCGCTTTGGCAATTCCTTCTTTATACCCATTAGGATTTGATCCTTTACCCTACCCACTTATTTGTAGTCTATTATTCTAGCTTATCAGCTATAACTCCACCAGTTGCTGTTGCGGCATATGCTGCATCAGGCATAAGTCATGCTGATCCAAATAAAATTGCATGGCAATCTGTAAAGCTGGGTATTGCAGGTTTCATATTGCCGTTAATTTTTATTTACAATCCTATTTTATTATTGCAAGGTTTTGAATCCGGTCTTTTAATGGGAATAATTGAAATAGCATTAACTTGCCTTGGCCTTGTAATTCTGTGTTTTATTTTGGAAAACTGGTTATTAAGAAAATTAAAAGTATGGGAAAGACTTCTGCTAATAGTTT
>CAYTER010000101.1:0-3625 GCA_964436815.1 uncultured Syntrophomonadaceae bacterium | reverse complement strand
AAAATCTGGTGAAACTCCCCCTCACCCCGACCCTCTCCCTCCGGGGGAGAGGGAGATTCTATGATGATTAGTCTATTCTACCCTCCCCCCGAGGGGAGAGGGCGTTTTAGGATGATTGTCAATCGGGGTTGTTATTAAAGCTATTGAATGGTGATTAAGATCTTGTTATGAATTTATGATGACGATTAGTCTATTCTACCCTCCCCCTCGAGGGGGGAGGGTCGGGGTGGGGGTGATGTGTTTGGAACATGGTAATAGTTTCTGGCGCGATCGGCGGGTGCTGGTTACAGGCGCAGCCGGTTTTTTGGGGTCCTGGTTAACCAGTCGACTGGTGGATGCCGGGGCGGATGTGGTTTGCCCGATCAGGGACAGGGTTTCCGGCTCACTGCTGTTCAGAAAAGAGCTTCTACATCGTGTAACCCTGGTTTACGGCGATATAACCGATCAGGCGCTGATGGAAAGGGCTCTCGGCGAGTATGAAATAGAAACCGTTTTTCACCTTGCCGCCCAAACTATTGTCACCATCGCCAACCGCAATCCTTTATCAACCTTTGACAGCAACATCAGGGGCACCTGGGTTGTGCTGGAAGCCTGCCGGAGGAGCCCGTTAGTAAAGCAGATTATCATCGCCTCCTCCGATAAAGCCTACGGCCGGCAGGAGAGCCTGCCCTACACTGAAAAACTGCCCCTCGACGGCACTTACCCCTATGATGTCAGTAAAGCCTGCGCCGACCTGTTGGCGCGCAGCTATTACGCCACCTATAATCTACCGGTAGCCATAACCCGCTGCGGTAACTTTTATGGCGGTGGGGATCTGAACTGGAACCGGATAGTGCCCGGCACGATCCGCTCGGTCATTAGAGGGGAGAGACCGATTATCCGCTCTGACGGCAGCTACATCCGTGATTATTTTTACATTGAAGACGGAGCTGCAGCCTACATGCTTTTGGCGGAGAAGCTGTCGGCCAGTCCTGAATTATCCGGAGAGGCTTTTAATTTTTCAAATGAAATACAGCTTTCAGTTGTAGAGATAACCAATAAAATTTTAGAGAAAATGGGCTCAAAGCTTCAGCCCCGGGTGCTTGGCGAGGCAGCAGGCGAGATTAAGCACCAGTATTTGAGCGCAGAGAAAGCGAGAACGCTTCTAGGCTGGAAACCGCTTTTCAGTATCGATGAAGCGCTTGATAAAACTGTTCAGTGGTACCGGGAGTATTTACGAAATGATCGTTAATATCCTGGTCGCCACGATTGACAGCGGAATTATGAAAGTTGATCAGGTTTTGCTTCCTCCCCGGGAAAATATCCGTTATGTCATATCCCACCAGGTGACAGCCGAACAGTACCGTACAATACCGGAAACATTGAAGCGTAGTGACGTTATTGTTTCACAGATTGAAGGCCGTGGGCTCTGTCGTAACCGCAACAATTGCCTGAGATATGCCGAGGGTGATTTGGCAATCCTGGCTGATGACGATGTGCGCTAC
This sequence comes from uncultured Syntrophomonadaceae bacterium, assembly GCA_964436815.1. Classification (GTDB taxonomy): domain Bacteria; phylum Bacillota; class Dethiobacteria; order DTU022; family DTU022; genus UBA993. The sequence continues at coordinate 2,141 of CAYTER010000101.1, read as the reverse complement.
CTTCCTGAAAATATCGAAGCGGTAAGGCAAGCCTACGCCGATGATCCTGAACTCGATGTTGCCTGCTTCAAGATTACCACTCCCCCAGGCCAGCCCGCTTATAAAGATTATTACGCAGATGATTATCTTATTAATGACGAAAACCACCATTATCTTTCAACGATCGAGATAACTTTTCGCCTGGGATCGATTAAAGAAAATGGCATCGCTTTTGATGAACGTTTTGGTTTGGGCAGCCCCTTGAACAGTTTTGGCGAGGAGGCAGTATTTATCCACGACTGCCTTAAGGCCGGGTTAAAAGTTAAGTACATTCCTGCTTACCTGGTGGAGCATGAAGCAGCAAGCACCATCAAATCCACCGGTCGTTTCGATTCAGCAAACACGATTTTCAAAGGAGCTTATGATGCCCGCCGCTACGGGTGGCTGGCTTATCCGGCCGCTTTTTACGATACTGTTAAATTACGGGCGGAACTGTCGAACGAAAGAAAAAGGCCGGCAGCTTATCTGACCGAAAGACTACAGGGCGCACTTTATATAACCAGAAGCGGTGGGAAAAAGAACCCGTTTGCGTGGTAAACAGTTTAAGAAATATCATAGTAATATTTCGATTGAAGCAACTGCAATAATGAAAATGTAGCGAAAGGATGCTGTTTTACTTGAACCCTTTGGTAAGCGTGCTGCTCCCCGTCTATAACGGAGAAGCTTATGTGCGGGAGGCGATCGAAAGCGTTTTAAACCAGCATTACCGGAATTTCGAGTTCATCATTGTTGACAATGCTTCAACTGACCAAACGGCCTCGATCATTGACGATTACAAAGGCGATCAGCGGATCAGGATAATCCGCAATGAACGGACGATCAGTCGCCTGGAGAATTTTGTCAAGGCATTTGCGGCCGCTTCAGCGGAGAGCAGTTGGTACAAATTTATTGGTGATGATGACCGGCTGTTGCCCGACTGCCTGGAGGAGATGGTTGGTGCAGCTGTAAAATACAATAATCTGGGATTTGTTACTTCTTACTACTATAACGGCCCGACGCTGGTAACCGGATTAATACCGAGGGAGGAAGAATTAATCAGCGGTCCTGTTCTTTTACATCATATGCTGGTTGAACCGGCTGCGAGAAAGACAATTTTTTCGCCGACCGCCATGCTGCTTTCCGCCCGGGTTTATAAGGAGATGGGCGGTTTTCGTACCGACTTATTACACGCCGATGCTGAACTTTTCTACCGGATCCTGAATCGTTACGATCTGGCCTATATTCACAAACCGCTGATGGCGATCGGCTATCATAGTGCATCAGGCCAGGCGATCAGCACCATCCAGGGGCATACTTTTACCGAAGCTTACCTGATTCGTTACCGGAACCTCGAGAAGTACGATAATATACAGTTAAACATTTTCGAACGGGAAAGGGTTAAATTTAACCTGGTGCTTGATTCGACCGGATTTATGTTGGCCAGGGCAGCCCGGGGTGACGTTAAAACTGCACTTAAGCACTTAAGGGTAATCCCACCGGCGGCTTTATATCACCTGATTCCGGCTGTTATATACTTTTCCGGTCTGGCGGTTAAAAAATTATTAAAAGGCGAATCATTCCGGTTGTTTGGAGGCGAGGACAGTTGATAACCGATCAGCGAATTTTATGTGTCAGCAATAGTTCGTGGGAAGAGCCGGGCGAACTGCAGGTGATGATTGAGGTATTGGCAGGAGCAAACAATATAGTCTGGGTCAGCCCTTTCGGCAGGATCAATGCCAGCCTGTTTCCGCGGATTACAAAAATAAAAGACGGTCTGACGATTTATGACCCGGGCATCAATTATCTTCCGCTGCCTTTCCTCGGCAACATCAACCGGTCAAGGCTGTTGCTGCAGATTCGCCTCTACCTTTTAGAAATTGATTTTGAACCTGACCTGGTGATTATAAACAGTCCGGAGTTAATTAATTTTGTCAATGCCTACCGGCAAAGGGAAGCCAAAGCCATCTATTATTTCGATACTAATACCGCCCTGACTGTTGATCTGGCTGAAAGACGAAAGGCGGATGAAGCCGTTGACCTGGTCTTTAAATGCGAATCTTTGCCGAATGAGATCAGCGAAGAAGAATACTTCAACCTGATTGATGAACGGGTGAGTTCTTTAA
>CAYTER010000100.1:0-3742 GCA_964436815.1 uncultured Syntrophomonadaceae bacterium | reverse complement strand
TCATGAAAAACATCTTATGGTGTACCGGTCACCAACTTAAGATAGCTGACATAGTAAAAACAGAAGGCTGCTTCATAGATGATCAGCAGGGCAAGAGGTTTATCGATCTTGAATCCGGGGTGTGGGTTGTGCCGCTGGGTCACAATCACCCGGCAGTAAACCGGGCTATTGTTGATCAATTAGGCAAGGTAACCCATTGCGGTTATTACAACTGCAGTCCGGTAGTAGATGAAGCCGCCCTGGCCATTCTGGAAATTACCGGTTTACAGGACGGAAAGTGCATTTTCTTATGCTCGGGCAGTGAAGCTGTAGAGTGTGGGATACAGGCTTTACATAACCTGTCCGGTAAGCATAAGTTGCTATGTCTGCACGATTCTCACCTCGGTTCATATGGATCAGCTAGTAAGAAGCAGGCCGATGAATGGCACCTGTTCGAATGGTCCGCATGCCGGGATTGCCCTGAAGCAGAAGACTGCAACCCAAACTGCAGGCTTTTATCATCCGTGCCCTTTGATGAACTGGGCGGCTTCGTCTTCGAGCCCGGCAGCGCTTCCGGCCTCGTAAGGTTCCCTCCTCCAGCTTTGATCAGCAACCTGGTAAGACTAACCCGGGACAATGGCGGTTTAATACAGGTTAACGAAATCACAACCGGCATGGGCCGAACAGGTAAATGGTTTGGCTATAACCACTACCAGCTCAAACCTGATCTTGTTTCCATGGGCAAGGGATTGGGAAACGGTTACCCGGTGAGCGTCCTGGCCATAAGTAAGGACGCGTCTGAACTATTGGAAGCTAAATCTTTTTATTACCAGCAATCCCACCAGAACGATGCCCTGGGCTGCAGGGTGGCCCTGGCAGTTACCAGTGAACTAAGCAAGGGTGACTTAATAGTGAGGAGCCGGTTGCTAGGCAGCAGCTTTCTGGGCAAGCTGCAAGACTTGAGACAGGTAACCGATCATATTAAAGATATCCGGGGCAAGGGTTTAATGATTGCCATTGAGTTTAACGGGGCAGACGATCAGCCTGCTGCTGCAATCCACGACCGGTTATTTACGAAAGGATATATTGTATCGCTGCGCCGCGGTCATAACACACTGCGGATTGATCCGCCACTAATTATTGATGAAAAACATCTTGATAATTTTGTTGGGGAACTAAGAACTATTTTATCAGGTTTAACGATAAGGTGAGAAAACACATAGGGAAAACACATAGGGACGGTTCTGCTGTGTCGATTTATCTTTCAAATTATTAGCATATGCCCCTTATGACCCCTAAGCTTACGCCGGTTAGCCTTTCAATTTACCTGATCTGCTTAAATAAGTATTCCGGCGTCATACGGCCAGCCATTCCGGTAATGTTCGGCCACTGCAACACAGAAAAACCCGTCCCCCTGCTTTTTATCAAATAATTTTATTCATTCTATTAAGTTTGGCAAGAAAGAGGAATCTGACAATTTGCCAGCGAATTAAATAGCCATTTATTCCAACACCCAGAGGAGGACTGTAAATGATTGGTACCATTGATTTGCTGGTTTTTCTGGTTTATTTTTTAGCAGTCATTATTATTGGTTTTGTTACCTACAAGAAAGTTAAAGGTGAATCTGACTACGCTCTCGCCGGGCGCTCCCTCGGCTGGCCGGTTACAATCGGCACCCTGGTGGCTACTATGATCGGCTCATCAGCCGCCATGGGTAAAGCGGGAACCGCTTACCAATATGGTATCGGCATCATGTGGTCTCCGATCGCCATCTTTATCGGTTACATTATATTCAGCGTTTTTATTGCCCATAAGCTACGGCAGGCCAAAACCTGGACTGTGCCCGATGTCCTCGAAAAGCGTTTTGGCCGCGGAGTAAGGCGCCTTTCGGCTATCGTTTTAATCCTGGCTGTTATTTCAATTTTCGGCGCCCAGTTGATCGCCATGGGTATTGTATTCCAACTGGCTGGTGAACCGATGGGCATCAACTACCAGCTGGCCATATTAATAGCCGGCTTTATTCTCGTACTCTATACAACTTTAGGCGGTCTCTATGCCGTGGCCTTTACCGATTTACTGCAGTTTGGGATTATGATTCCGGTTATCGCCATTGTTATGCCGATCCTCGTTTTCGGCAGCAACGACATTAGCTTTGCCAACCTCACCAATCAGCTTGAACCGCGGATGTTTAACCTCTTCACCGGAGTACCCTTTACCCTGATTCTCGGCTTACTCTTCACTTACATCCCAGGCGTAATTATCGATCAGTCGATCTGGCAGAGAGTCATGTCCGCCAAAAATATGCAGGTTGCCCGCTGGAGCCCGGTTATCAGCGGCGCCATCTATTTTTACTTCAGCATTATCGTCGTTCTGCTCGGTATGGTCGGAGCGGTTCTTTACCCCAATATCGTAGCCGAACAGGGCAATGCCGACGGGATCCTCCCGATGATGATCGCCCACTTTCTCCCGCAAGGGGTTACCGGCTTAGGCCTGACAGCGCTGTTTGCCGTGGCCATGTCCACTGCCAGCACCTGCCTCCTGGTTGCCGCAGTTATTGTCGCCAAGGATCTGTTCCCGGCCTTCTCGAAGAAAACCTATACTGAAAGCGATGAACTGCGTATTTCAAGGATCGCTTCAGCAGTGATCGGTGTAGTCGGCATAATCTTTGCCCTCACCTTCAGCGGTATCTTCTGGATTATGCTGATCGCCTACGGGATTTTCGTTTCTGCTCTCTTCTTCCCGGTCATTGCCGCCCTCTTCTGGAAGAAAGCAACGAAAAAAGCGGCCATCATCAGCATTATTGCCAGCACTATCGTCATGGTTATTTTCCTGGTTATTCCGACCAACTTGGAAGCAGTTATTCCGGCCGGAATCACCAGCTTTGTGTTAATGGTTGGCATCAGCCTGGCAACATACCGCAAGGAAGAGCTAACCCCTCCGGTCTTAAGTGACGAAGAACTGCAAAAAGCAAACAACGAAGCATCATAAATTGCCCAAGGAGGTTTCAACATGATTATCGATTTCGGTCTGACACCGCCGCACCCGGCTTTCATGGAGCTCTATCGCAATCCGCCCAAGTATCTTGAGGGCTACAAAAACCTCTACATGTCTCAGCTCGATGACCTCTTCGAGCATATAGACAAGCCGGTGGATGATTTCATCGGTTACCTCGACTCGGTCGGGGTAACAAAAGCGGTCGTCAAGGCAAAAGATATTGAAACAACCTACCAGCGCAAGGTGAAAAACGAAGTGGTAGCCGAGTTGGTCCAGAACTACCCGGACCGCTTTATCGGCTTTGCCGGCGTCGATCCCTACAAAGGTATGGATGCTGTCCGGGAGCTTGAATATGCCGTGCGTGACCTCGGCCTTTGCGGCCTGGCCATGGAGCCCTTTGAATATCACCTGCCGGCAAATGATCGCCGCTACTACCCCCTCTACAGCAAGTGCGTGGAGCTGAACATCCCGGTAAACCTGCACTGCTCGATTAACTTCTCAACCATGTCGCGCATGGATCACGGCCGGCCGATCTATCTGGACGATGTTGCCGTCGACTTCCCGGAGCTGAAGATCATCGCCATGACCTCGGGCTGGCCCTGGGTAAGCGAGTTAATCGGCGTAGCCTGGCGGCACCCCAATGTCTATATTGAAATTGCCGCCGTCCGCCCACGTTACTTTGCCATGCCCAATACCGGCTGGGGTGAACTGCTGCATTACGGCAATACCGTCATTCAGGATAAAATACTCTATGCCTCTTCCTGGCCGC
>CAYTER010000099.1:2605-3826 GCA_964436815.1 uncultured Syntrophomonadaceae bacterium | reverse complement strand
TTCCACCGCCGCGTCTGAAATGCAGTTAAGGCCAAAACCTTCTACCATAGTTTCAGCCGCTGCCTTGCTGCGTCTCACTTCAAAAACCTCCTTTAACCCCTGAAATAAAGGGTTTTTAACTGTAATAATGTGCTTAAATGCCGCAGAAATCATACCATATTCGCAAATTGCCGGTCAAACAATCCTACTTACAACCATTTTTTCCGCCTGAAATAGCCGAGCAGTACGATAGCTGTAGCGATCATTAAGCCTAAAGCAAAAGGATAACCATAGAGCCATTCCAACTCAGGCATAAATTTAAAATTCATGCCATAGATCCCTGAAATAAGGGTCAGTGGGATAAAAATAGCAGCAAAGATAGTAAGGATTTTCATCACTTCGTTCAGCCGGTTATTAACACTTGACAGGTAAATATCCAGCATGCCTGAGAGCATTTCCCGGTAGATTTCTATTGTATCGATGATCTGCACTACGTGAGAATAAACATCCCGCAGATGCAGGGCAATTGCCTTATTAACAAAGATCGATTCCGATTGTTCGAGGCCAATTAAGACCTCGCGCATTGGCCATGCTGCCTGTCTGATACCAATCATTTCCCGCTTGAGATCATGGACTGCCTGCAGTGTTTTTTCATCAGGTTGCTTAAAAATATTTTCTTCCAGGCTTTCAATTCGTTCACCCGTTTTTTCAAGCACCACAAAATAGTGGTCGACGATGACATCAAGCAGGGAATAAGTCAGGTATTCTGCTCCACGGGTCCTTACCCCGCCCTTGTTCGTTTCCAACCTCTTTCGCAGCAGGGTAAAGTTATCAGTTTCGCGTTCGCTAACCGATAAGAGATAATTACTACCGATGATCAGGCTGACGTGCTCCGATTCAACCACATCTTCGCGATCATTATAGTCAAGAGCTTTACAGGCAATGTAAGTATAACCTTCGTAGTCTTCCTGCTTAGGCCTCTGGGCTGTATTAAGGATATCTTCCAGGGTCAGTTGATGCAGATTAAAATAGTTACCTATTTCTTCAAGCAGGTCGATCCGGGCCAGACCATCGATATTAACCCAGATAACCGGTGCGCCTACTTGTAAGAGATCACGGCATTCATCCAAATCATCGGTTTTTTTCTCCCAGTAAATACTTTCACCAAACCCACAGATCGTGATTAAGCTGTTTTGGCTTTTCAGTTCTCCGACATGAAGCAGCGTACCGGGTGGCAATCCT
>CAYTER010000099.1:0-2505 GCA_964436815.1 uncultured Syntrophomonadaceae bacterium | reverse complement strand
GTCAGCTCATCATAGCGTTCTTCTTCCGCCAGCCTGATCCATTCGGCTATTACCGTTTGCAGGGTTTCATTCTGCCGCGAAACAGTAATGACCAGGGCCAGTTTCGCGATCTTTTCAGGGAAGTCAACAGCCAGCCACTGGGCGATCATGCCTCCCTGGGAAACGCCCATGACATGTGCAGTATCAATCTGCAGATAATCCATTACCCGGGCAAGATCTGCCGCCATCGCCCTGGTTGAATAACCCGGCTCGAGCTCGTTCTTTCTGCTGATGACATAGACCCGGAAATCACCAGCCAGAAAACGGTAAATAAACCTAAGCATCAACCCGGTTCCCTTCACGGTTTTCAACCCGTCGCCCAACCCCGGGATAATAATCAGCGGTGTTTTACCCCGGCCGAAAACCACATAATCGGTTGTATTCCCATTAACTGTGATCGATTTTTCCTCAATCTTGAACAATTTGCGGAGCATGAACAATGCCTCACTTATTCCAAAAGGATGATATTTGAATTAAATATTCTTTGGCCTGATTACCAACTCCTGCCGCATTTCAGCGAAAGATCAACTCCTGAAGATTTGTTGTTGTCATCAAAAAAGTTTAGAATAAAAGCAATAAGCAGCAAGGATTGGCGAAAGGACTCCTGATGAAATATGCTAAAAGAATTCCCCCGGTAGATGAAGAATTAAAAGCCTCGTTACTCGGCAGTGGTTGGGTTGAAATTAAAGGGCCTTCAACCCTGCTTTCAGCCATTTTGTTCTCCATTCCTTTCATGCTTTTTAATGTTTTCACCTCATTTATGATCATTTATCTGCTTGAACCAAATCTGGGCCAAACGATTCTCAGTTTTTTCCCTTCCGGGGAATGGTCGCTAACTATCAGGTTTGACTATGTAATTTACTTGTATCTTACAGTATTAATCCATGAATTGATTCACCTGGTACTAATCCCCGGTTTTCTAAGCTCTGATAAAACCCTATTCGGGATTAAGCCCTGGGGAGGTTTTGTTTATACCTCGGAAATAATCAACAAGAAACGCTTCCTGCTAATCTCCATTGCTCCTTTTATCGTCATTTCAGTGATCCTGCCTTTTATAATGAGCATCGGCGGTTTCCTTAACAGCTTCATCATCTTTTTGGTTCTACTAAATGCGCTGGCTTCATCTGTCGATATCATGAATGCTTTTGTTTTTTCGATCCAAGTGCCGGGTAAAGCAATGATTATCAACAATGGCTTCGAATCCTATTACAGGCAAACACCTGTAACAGGATAATTACCGGAGGTGATCAGATGACGGGTGACACAGAAAACTACAGCCTGGTTGATCAGTATATCAGCCAGTTCCCCGCAGAAATTCAGGAAAGACTGCTTCAGATCAGGGCTATCATCAGGGAGGCTGCCCCGGAAGCGGAAGAAACAGTCGCTTACCAGATGCCGACCTACCGCCTGAATGGTAACTTGGTCCACTTTGCCGCTTATAAGAACCATATTGGATTTTACCCGACACCCAGCGGAATCGCTGCTTTTGCAAAAGAACTCTCCAGCTACAAGGGGGCGAAAGGCTCCATCCAATTCCCTCACGATAAACCTCTGCCAACTGAACTGATTCGCCAAATTGTGGAGCATCGGGTTGCCGAAAATAGCGTTATAAAAACCCGAAATAGCGCTAAACCTTCTCTGACAGACAAGACGGTTAAGAAAGCCACCGGAAAAGGTTGGAATGACTGGTTTGCGATCCTCAAACAGGAAGAAGCAGATCAATTAATCCACAAAGACATTGCCCGCTTGCTGACCGATAAATATAAAATTGACGGGTGGTGGGCCCAGAGCATAACCGTTGAGTTTGAACGTTATCTGGGCAGACGTCAGGTAGGTCAGGTTAAAAGTGGTACCTTCCAAACAGCGGTAAGCAAAACCATGCCCGGAAACCTGGACCAGGTTTTTGATCTGTGGTTGGAAGCGGTAAAAGGTGCTGAAGAATTTAATTCAATCCCGTTGGCTGGAAAGCCTGCGATCAGTAAAACTGAAAAATGGCGTTACTGGAGAGTCAATCTCAAGGACGGCAGTAAGATAACAATAACAGTAGGTTTCAAATCTGAAGATAAATCTGTGCTGACTTTCAGTAACGAAAAGCTAAAAGATCAGGATGCCATCGAATCCTGGAAAGCATTCTGGAAAGACTACTTAAAGAAGCTATGAATTCAATCATATTGATCTTCATAACATATTGATGTATTATATGTATGAAGGAGATGATGATAATGCGTACTACTTTAAACCTGTCTGAGCTGATAGTAAAAGAAGTTGAAGCTCTGTACGGCTCAAAGAATCGTTCCAAGGCAGTTGAAAAAGCCCTGGAAGATGCAGTCAGGCAGAGGAAGCTGCAGGCCTTTATGGCCTTGAAGGGGCAGGTAGAAATTGACGTAGAAGCAACCAAGAAAATAAGAAAAGCGGAGCTAGATGAAAATGAAGATTATCGTTGATACTTCAGTGTGGATCGAATAC
>CAYTER010000098.1:0-4021 GCA_964436815.1 uncultured Syntrophomonadaceae bacterium | reverse complement strand
CCTGCTGTTCCTCCGGCAGTTAGTGCTTGACATTTACATAAAAGTATTTGCGGGGGTGTGTAATCATTGAACCTTCAGGATTATTTCTCCGATCTGGCCCGTAAACCGGTCAGTACCGCCCTGGCTGAGCTCTTTAAATTGACTGAGCGGCCCGACATTATTTCTTTTGCTGGCGGTTTCCCTGCCCCGGAAATGTTTTTACCTGAGGAAGCCGCAGAAGTCACCAGGGAATTACTGGAGAAAGAGCCTTATACTGTCCTCGGTTATAGCCCTACACCCGGATTTTCTACTTTACGGGAGTTTCTAGCCGAGCGTCAAACCCATTTGGGAATGCCGGCCATTACCAACGAGTTAATGGTGACCAGTGGTTCGCTTCAGGGGTTGGATATACTGGGGCGTGTTTTTCTGAACCGTGGTGATCGGATTATTGTTGAAGCCCCTAATTACTTAGGAGCACTGCGCACCTTTGCCGCTTATGATATCAGTTTTGATACAGTTCCGGTTGATGCTGAAGGGCTTAACACAGACCGGCTGGCCGAATTGTTAGAGCAGCTAAAACTTAAGGGTTCGCTACCGAAGTTGCTCTACACTGTTCCCACCTTCCAGAATCCTTCAGGCCAGACTATGTCTCTCAGACGGCGGCAAAAGCTGCTTGATTTAGCTGACCACTACGATTTTTTAATCATCGAGGATAATGCCTATGGCGAACTTCGTTTTGCCGGTGAAGAAGTTCCCACCCTTAAAACCCTTGACCCTGCTGGCCGGGTCATCTATCTAGGCACATTTTCCAAAATTCTTGCTCCCGGTATTCGGATTGGCTGGATTCATGCTGCTGCCGAGATCATCGAGCAGGCTATTCTGGTGCGGCAAGGCATGGATCAGTGTTCGAATTCTCTTGGGCAGCTACTGGTATTAGAGTTTGGCTGCAGAGGCCTGATTGAGAAACAGATCAAAAAGACAGTCAACCTGCTCGGGGAAAGGGCCGGCTTAACACTCGAGCTGCTAGGCCGTGAGTTTCCTGCTGGTACAACCTGGACCATTCCTGAAGGAGGTTTTTACACCTGGGTTACTCTTCCACCTGAGTTTGATACTGCAAAACTTCTATCGCACTGTATTGAAAAAGCACGGGTTGCATATGTCGCGGGGGCTGCGTTCTATGTTGGCGAAGGGGGCAAGAATCAACTGCGGCTTTGCTATTCGCAGCCTGGTTTGGAGGACATTGCCCGGGGAATACCAAGTCTGGCAAGAGCCCTGACCCTATCTTAGCAATTAGGTCTTGCAAAAGAACCAATTTGATCATAATCTGTTCTTGTTGCCGGACTGCTAGAACTTGATTGCCCTGTAATACTGCATCACTTAATTAAAAGAGGGATTATATGAAGGGGCAATTAGCTTACAGAATATGTCCGCTAATCCTGAGCGAAGCAGGTGGACCTTGATCACGATACGCAAATTTGAGGAAGAAGACTGGAACAAAACCTGGGAGATTATCAGGCCGGTATTCAGAGCCGGTGAAACATATGCATTTTCTCCTGATATAACCGAAGAAGAAGCTTATGCAGTATGGATAGCAACCCCGTCAGTTACTTTTGTTGCAGTTGATGCAGATAACATCATCCTGGGGACCTATTATATTAAACCAAACCAACCGGCATTAGGAGCGCATGTTTGCAATTGCGGATATATCGTTGCCGAAAAAGCTCGTAACCAGGGGCTGGCTGCCCTGATGTGCGATCACTCCCAGGATCAGGCTGTAGCAATGGGATTTTTAGCGATGCAGTATAACCTGGTTGTGGCAACAAATGAAGGCGCAGTGCACCTTTGGAAGAAAAAAGGGTTTGAGATAATCGGTACGCTGCCAAAATCATTTCGGCATAACCGGATCGGTTTAGTTGATGCACATATTATGTATAAGTTGTTAAAATGAAGTTGTTGGAACGGCTGGGAGAAGTATAATTTAGCCTCATTTCATTTCATTCAATTTTACCATGCAGATCAAAAAACTTGCACATTTTTGATTATTATGCTATTATTTTTTCCACAAAGTGTCTAAAATATAATTTATTTGGTATAACTATAAAAGCAGGGGAATAAAATATTATCCCCTGCACTAATAAGAAACCTGACGATAATGGCAAAACTTCCGAAAGGAAGGGACGCAAAGTCACGGGTCTAAGCCCTTAAGGGTATGACAGCCGGACTGCCGAATCGGGATTTTTATTTATGTAGGTTTTTCCGGAGAACCGGAAAAAGGAGGTCTGCATAAATAAGAAACCTATCGTGGCAGTTTTTTTATTTGAAAAGCAATTATTTATCAGGTAGTTACACCAGGTTTAATTAAAAAAAGGGTATTTAAGGGAGGAAATCAGAGAAATGAAGAAGTTAGCTCTTGTTTTAGCGGTTGTGTTAGTTTTAAGCGGTGTGTTTGCAGTCGCTGCCTTAACACAGGTATCAATGGACAGGGATATCAAAGTTTCGGTAGCTAGTGACGTTGATCCTAACGTTGCGGTTAAGTTTGAGGTTAATCCAGCTTATGTAGATGTAGCTTATCTGACTGCTGATAACCAGATCGAGTTTGATCTCTCAGGAGCGTTATCGGGGACAACAGAGCATTACAATACTGAAGCAATATTTGTAATCGGGGCCCAGGGGGCAACTAACGGAGTATTCACTATCACCAACCAAACCAATATTAATATCACAATAAATGCCGTACATGGAACCGGACCGGCTGGTGTTTTGCAGCTGCTTAACAGCAGTGGCAACCCGGGGGAAGTTGTATTAACGCCAGGGCAGGTGGGAGAGTTTCACTTTAGGTTAAATACAGCAGGCGCTATGGCCGGCACATCGGATACACCGGTAGATATTACTGCTCTGTTGCAGATTAGACAGCAATAACTAGAGAAAAAGCTGGATAGCTATTTATTCGGTTTAAGCAGGGAGAACAAATGGTAAGAACGCTATTAACCTTCATGGCGATAATTGTGCTGGGGGCGATGGTTGTCACCCCTTTCGGGCCGGCCCATGTCATTTCAGGCAGTATGGAGCCTGAAATCAGGGTCGGCTCTACCGTATTTTTGTATCCTGCTAACCAGATAATAGTCGGCGACGTGGTTGTTTATCACCCCACCGGTTTGGGGAGAGAAATGATCGTCCACCGGGTAGTAGACGAAACTGCCGAAGGTTATATAACTAAGGGTGATGCCGCTGCCAAAACAGACCAGGAGATGGGAGAGCCGCCTGTGCCGGTTGAGCGGATTGCCGGTAAAGTGCTTATAGTTGGAGGTTCGGTTATTCAGACCAACTACAGGTCTTTAGTGCTGGCAACCCTGGGGATCTCATTAATTGTTGCCTTTATCTGGGCCGGTGCGAACACAAGAATATTGCAGAAGAAGCGCCTCAGGGTTAAGCATGTCCAGCTCTTTATCCTTATTTTTTGCGCAGTGATTATTACCTTTACCATGATTTTAGGTTCCGGCACGGAAGCAGTTTCGTTTTTAGCCAGTGAAAACCCGGGCACACGGACCGATCACACCAGGGTGGGAGAACAGGGAGAAATTACATTTCTGGTCAACAACAGATCGCTCATTCCAAGCCTGGTTTATGTTGAGGGACCGGTCAGTGTAAGCAGTCTTTTTGTGCTACCGTTTGCAAATGCCGAAACAACGGTTGCAATTCCCGCCCAAAATGAACCGGGGTGGTATGAGCTGGTAGTCCGAAAATACAGCCATCCGGTATTAATCCCTCCAGTGGTCATAGATTTGCTTTACCAACTATCCCCCTACCTTTCAATGTTCACTGTGCTGGCCTTTATGATCCTGGTTATTTACTTGATCCTGACAACCATTGAGCCCTGGTTACCGTTATCGCTTCTGGGAGGTAAAGCGCTGACCAGGAGTTTTAGACGTCTCAAAAGGAGCTTCATGCCATGAGAAAGACGGCAGGCTTGGTGCTGATCATCTTAACGGTTCTGGTATTAACTAATATGCCGGCTTTTAAAGGCCTGAGCGTTATACAGCTT
>CAYTER010000097.1:0-4416 GCA_964436815.1 uncultured Syntrophomonadaceae bacterium | reverse complement strand
TCAGCGATAGCGCGCAGTTCGGAGTTTGAACCGAAAACGAGATCAACCCGGGTGCCAGTCCACTTAAGTTCACCTGTTTTGCGATCGCGTCCCTCGAATAAATCCTCGTCTGCGGAAACAGTTTTCCAGGTGGTATTCATATCTAGGAGATTGACAAAGAAATCGTTGGACAGGCTTTCCGGTTTAGCGGTGAACACGCCATACTGAGACTGGTTATAGTTGGCGTTCAGCATCCTCATGCCGCCGATCAGCACGGTCATTTCGGGAGCAGTTAAACCAAGCAGCTGTGCCTTGTCAATCAGCATTTCTTCTGCTGTGACGGCATATTTAGTCTTGGTAAAGTTGCGGAAGCCGTCAGCCTTCGGCTCAAGCACTTTAAACGAAGGGACATCTGTTTGTTCCTGAGTCGCATCAGTGCGGCCAGGCGAAAAAGGGACAGTTACCTCGACACCGGCATTTTTAGCCGCTTTTTCAACCGCTGCGCCTCCGGCCAGGATAACTAAATCAGCCAGGGAAACTTTCTTTTTACCTGCTTGCGCACTATTGAAATCGCTTTGAACTTTTTCCAGCTTCTTAAGCACTTTTTCCAGCTGTTGCGGTTGGTTGACCTGCCAGTCTTTCTGGGGTGCCAGGCGGATTCTTGCCCCGTTTGCCCCACCGCGTTTATCAGAGCCGCGGAAAGTTGAGGCCGAAGACCAGGCAGTATAGACCAGCTCGGGGATTGATAAACCGGAGTCAATAATCTTTTGCTTAAGATCGGCGATATCCTGCTCAGTAATCAGCTCATGATCAGCTGCGGGAACAGGATCCTGCCAAATTAGATCTTCAGCAGGCACTTCCGGACCAAGATAGCGCGAACGGGGGCCCATATCACGATGGGTTAGTTTAAACCAGGCCCGGGCGAAAGCATCGGCAAACTGGTCAGGGTTTTCCTGGAAGCGCTTGGCGATTGGCCTGTAGATTGGATCCATCTTGAGTGATAAATCAGCCGTGGTCATTATTGTTTTAACTCTTTTTTCAGGTTCATGGGCTCCCGGTGCGAGGTCTTCTTCATCAGGATCAACCGGCTCCCACTGCCAGGCTCCGGCAGGGCTTTTGACCAGGTTCCAGTCATACTTGAAAAGAACCTTAAAGTAGCCGTTATCCCACTTGATCGGGTTTGGTGTCCAGGCTCCCTCTATACCACTCGATATAGTATCTGCTCCCTTACCGCTGCCCATTTTGTTTTTCCATCCAAGGCCCTGTTCCTCAAGTGGTGCAGCTTCCGGCTCAGGTCCCACATGCTCGGGGCTGCCGGCGCCATGGCACCGGCCGAAAGTGTGGCCTCCGGCAACCAGGGCAACTGTTTCCTCGTCATTCATAGCCATCCGGGCAAATGTCTCGCGCACGTCCTTACCGGAAGCAAGAACATTCGGTTCCCCGTTTGGTCCTTCAGGGTTAACGTAAATAAGGCCCATCTGTACAGCCGCCAGGGGATTTTCTAAATCTCTTTCACCGCTGTAACGCTTGTCCCCGAGCCATTCATCTTCCGAACCCCAGTAAACATCTTCTTCCGGTTCCCAGACGTCCTCGCGGCCACCGGCAAAACCGAAAGTCTTAAAGCCCATAGATTCCAGCGCAACGTTTCCAGCCAGGATCATCAAATCGGCCCAGGAGATCTTCTTGCCGTACTTTTGTTTGATCGGCCAGAGCAGACGCCGGGCTTTATCGAGGTTGATATTGTCGGGCCAGCTGTTCAGCGGAGCAAGCCTCTGGTTTCCCGACCCCGCACCGCCTCGTCCGTCACCCATCCGGTAGGTGCCGGCGCTGTGCCAGGCCATACGGATCATCAGCCCTCCATAGTGGCCGTAATCAGCCGGCCACCATTCCTGCGAATCAGTCATTAAAGTGTGTAAATCTTTTTTTACCGCATCCAGATCAAGCTTTTTGAACTCTTCGGCATAGTTGAATTCTTCTCCCATGGGATTTCTTGATTTAGGGTTTTGATGCAGCATCTTCAAATTCAGTTGATTCGGCCACCAATCCCGGTTAGAAGTACCGCCTCCGGCAACGGCCCTTTTGGTCATACCGGTAACCGGGCATTTTTTTTCATCACTCATTTTAACTGCTCCTTTCATTTATTTATTTATATTTTTTTAAGGCACTGGGGACAAATACCTTTAAAATATACGTTTCTACCGATAATTTTAAAATTGGCTAAATCGTCCGTTGATAATAAGTCTACATCTATATTAAAGTTAAAAATGAAGCCGCATTCTTCACACTTAAAGTGCCCATGATTCTCGGTGATGATGTCATAGCGGGTTTCATTGTCTTCGATCGTTAAAGCCCTTACCAGCCCTGCATTTTGGAACAGATTCAACGTGTTGTAAATTGTGGTTTTTGACAGAGTGGGTATTTCACGATTTAATTTTTGAAAGATCATATCTACAGTCGGATGGCAGGGATTTTTAATGAGAAAATCAAGCACTTTAACCCGCTGAAACGATGGTCTGATTTCGCTGGCCTTTAGTTTTGCCGAGAGTTCTTGAAAGTACGGATTCATTTAATAGTATCCTCTAATCGTTAAAATTAAAAAATTTAGTATTTGTAACGATTATTAAAGTTAAATTACTACAAATAATTTGACCTGTCAACTAGGGCTTTGCTGATCCCTGTAAGCTCGGGCAATTTCTAATTGCCGTAAAGAGGCTGTGACTAACTCGCACCAGTTCAGATTAGAATCAAATATGGGTTGAATTACTGTGCGGGATATGGTCAAATTTTCGCTGAAAAGACTGTTATTTCTAACGTTTTCGTCTGCTTGCTTAATGAAATGCTATTTGCTATAATACCCCTGCGAGGGCGTGTAGCTCAGTTGGGAGAGCACTTGGCTCGCATTCAAGAGGTCAGGGGTTCGAATCCCCTCACGTCCACCAGGGTAAGGGTTTTCGGGCCATAGCTAGCCTGAAAACCTTTATCATAAAAGCAGTACAGATGCTAATTGGAGGTTAGATAATGAAGAAAAGTAAGCGTAAGCATCCCTTATATTATGCTTTGATTGTAGCCCTGAGCATTGTGGCGTTGAGCAGCCTTTACGGATGTGGCGGTGATTCGCCTGCAGTAACCGGATCAATAACCGTTCCTGATGATTACCCATCAATTCAGGCGGCGATTGATGCGGCGGAAGATGGGGATGTAATTGTCGTAAAGACCGGTAAATATAACGAAAGCATTGATTTTAGCGGTAAAAACATTACTTTGAGCAGCACCGACCCTGATGACCCGGAAGTTGTTGCCGCAACGATCATTGACTCCGGCGGGGTCAATTCAGTGGTATCTTTTAAAAGCGGTGAAACTGAAACTGCCGTGATAACCGGTTTTACGATTACCGGAGGCAGCGGAAACCTGGAGATCCTGGAATTCATCATCGAGGGAGAACCGCAGGAGATCCCTTCTTATTATGGCGGTGGAGTTATCGTTTTGAATGGCAGTTCGCCGACAATCAGAAAGAATGTGATAGTTGACAACGTTGCCGAGCGCGGCGGGGCGATTCTGTCATATGGTTCTTCGCCGATTATCTCCGACAATACGATCAGGGATAATATTTCTACCGGTGGTGGTGGAGCAATTTTCCTGGCAAATTCCAGCGCGACAGTCAGCAACAATACCGTGTCTAACAATGTTGCCGGTTTAAGCGGTGGTGCAGTTGCCATCACCGGCTCAGCCGACCTGCCATCGTTGATCGAAGGAAATAACTTCTCCAATAACCGGGCCGATAATGGCGGTGTTTTTTCGATTTTTGAATCCAATCCTGAAATCAGAAACAACACTATGATTAACAACTCTTCCACCCAGGCTGGTGGAGCGATTTTCATGGTCAGCTCTGCACCTGTTCTGATTACCAACAACATTACAGACAATACTGCCGGCAGCGCAGGCGGGGGAATTGCTATTTATTTCGGATCTGCACCACTGCTGGAAGAGAACGTTATCGTCGGCAATGAAGCCAACGACGGCGGGGGTATAGCTGTTTACTTCGGATCGACTCCGGAAATTAGCGGCAACACCATTACCGATAACAGGGCCAGAATTGGTGGCGGGATCGAAGTTAATGAAGGCTCAAACCCTGAGATTACTGATAACGAGATTTCAGGCAATTATGCCGAGGTTGGTGGCGGAGGTCTGCTGGTCCATCTTTCCGAAGCGCTGATCAGCGGTAATACATTTGTCAATAATGAGTCCAGGCGGGAAGGTGGGGCAATTTATATTTTTGTTGATGCGGTTGCCCGGGTATTTAATAATGTCTTCGAAAATAACAAGTCTATAGAAGGCGGCGCTATCTACGTCGATGAGGGAGCGACCCTGCAACTTAACAGCCCGGATGACAACTCATACAGCGGTAATGTTCCTGACGATACCGCCCGTAACTAACTT
>CAYTER010000096.1:3036-4443 GCA_964436815.1 uncultured Syntrophomonadaceae bacterium | reverse complement strand
GGCATTCCTCGCGGAGCCTGGGCAATGCCCTCAAGTTTAAACTGGCCCAATGAGCGGTTATCCCTGGCCAGTTCACGCTCACCCTGCAGCACGTGAATATCAACAGCCGGCTGATTGTCTTCTGCTGTGGAGAAAACTTCGCTATGCCGGGTCGGTATGGTCGTATTGCGCTCGATAATCTTGGTCATCACGCCTCCAAGGGTTTCAACTCCAAGCGAAAGCGGAGTGACGTCGAGTAAAACTACATCTTCCATTTCACCAGCCAGCACTCCGGCCTGGATAGCTGCGCCAAGCGCTACAACCTCATCTGGGTTGACGCTCTGGTTGGGATCTTTACCGATCAGCTCGCGCACCAGTTTTTGAACTGCCGGGATGCGGGTAGAGCCGCCGACAAGGATTACCTCGTCGATCTCTTTTTCACTCAGCTTGGCATCAGCCAGCGCGGCTTTTACCGGTCCTCGGCAACGCTCGACCAGGCTATGGGTCAGGTCGTCAAACTTGGCCCTGGTTAGCTTGGTGTCGAGGTGTTTAGGACCGTCAGCTCCTGCCGTGATGAAGGGGATGCTGATCGCTGTCTCTGTTGTAGAAGAGAGCTCGATCTTTGCTTTTTCCGCTGCTTCAATCAGGCGCTGCAAGGCCTGCTTGTCCTGGCGCAAATCAATACCCTGATCTTTCTTGAACTCCTCGGCCAGCCAGTCTACTACAGCTTTATCGAAGTTATCTCCGCCGAGGTGGGTATCGCCGTTGGTTGATTTTACTTCAAAAACACCGTCACCAACTTCGAGAATCGAAACGTCGAAAGTTCCGCCGCCCAAGTCGAAAACCAGGATAGTTTCATTACTTTTTTTATCCAACCCGTAGGCCAGTGATGCGGCTGTCGGCTCATTAATGATCCTGAGCACATTCAGACCGGCGATCTTCCCGGCATCCTTGGTAGCCTGGCGCTGGGCGTCATTAAAGTAAGCCGGCACTGTGATTACAGCATCGGTTACTTTTTCGCCCAAGTACTTCCCGGCATCTTCAACCAGCTTCTTCAACACTAAGGCCGAGACTTCTTCAGGTGCATATTTCTTATCGCTTACAACGAAGCGTACAGCGTTATTCGGACCGGCCTCAACGTTATAAGGCACCAGTTTCTTTTCCGCTTCCACCTCGTTAAACTGGCGGCCGATAAACCGCTTGACTGAGAAGAGGGTTTTCTCAGGGTTGAGAGCGGCCTGTCTTTTAGCGACCTGGCCTACCAATCTTTCTCCGGAGTCCTTAAAAGCAACAACGGAAGGGGTGGTTCTTGAACCCTCTGCGTTTGTGATTACCTCGGGTTTACCACCTTCAATAACCGCTACAGCGGAGAAGGTGGTGCCGAGGTCAATACCTACTGCTTTTCCCATCTTATTCACCTCATTCTAA
>CAYTER010000096.1:0-2936 GCA_964436815.1 uncultured Syntrophomonadaceae bacterium | reverse complement strand
CCGTCACTGGCCACTTTGACCCAAATGCATTCCTGGGCATGGCCGGCCAGCTCTTCTTTAATCATTTTTTTAATGTTTTCCGTGTCTTTCTGGGTTTGGCCGAAAATTTCATTGCAGCCGTCATCCAGGTTTAAATCGATACCCTGTTGAGCCAGGACATGAACCGCTTCCAGATGCTCCAGGATCTCCGCATACTTTTCCCTTGTCGCCAGCGCATCGCGCATCATCTCTGCCTCTTCCTCATCGAGCAGCTCGAATTTTTCTTTTGGTGCGCCACACTTGGGACAGAAGTCGGGGGGTTCTTCTCCTTCATGCAGATAACCGCATACTTCACAACGCCACATTTTCTTCATGCCTTTATCTCCTTTCAATCCTTTTTATTTGTTAAGCATTAATCGCAATACAAAGCCTGATGCTTTCGCCTTTCGAGGCGCGGGCGAGATCCCGGTCGATGGTCAGTAACATCAGTTCGGGAAATTCCCGATGCAAAGTCTTGGCTGCGGCAAGGTGCCAGAGACCGGAACTTTTGAGCGGCCATTTAACAGACAGTTCACGGAGAGAACTGCTGTCCGGCACAATATTCAACCTGCTCCAGGGGCCGTCTTCCAGCATTTCGTAAAGATAGGCGATTGTTTGTTCCGGCAGCAGGCCTTCGCGCTGAAGATGGCTGATCTTTGTATAGGCCTCAGCTACGGCCAGCGCAGTCAGCAGGTGGATTCCTTTTTGGCGAGCTTTTGCCGTCACCTGTTCACTGTGACTGTCCCTGAAAAGATAGGAGAGCAGGGCTGATGAGTCCCAGTAAATGATCGCCAGTTTTTCAGCCATTGTGATCCTCTCCATTAACCCAGGGATCCACATTATTCCCTGGTATTTCCACCGGTGTTTTAATCCGGCTGGGGGCATGAGGGCAGAGCTCGATCAAACCACAACTTTCATAATTCTTAATCCGTTCTTCGATCGAAAGAGCTGTTCCCTGCGCTGATACCAGCCTGGCTACCGGTGTGCCTCGATCAGTGATGATAATCTCCATACCGCTGCGGACATCCCGGATAAGTCTGCTTAAATTAATGCGTGCTTCCCGGATACCGATGTAGTTCTTTTTCATGACCAAAACACTCCAATGTAGTAACAATTACTACATTGATTATAAGGGTATGTGTACACATTGTCAATATATTTTGTGTACATAAGCACTACAAGAAAAATCTTCGGCGGATATAATACAAACTGACTGTTTGAGCAGGAATAGATAAAAGATCGTAGAATATTATTAAAGGCCTGGATCGCCTGCTTCGGGGTAATCGAGCCCAACTAAATAATAAACACAGATCAAGACAACCTACATTGGCTTTCTGGAGATTACCGGGGGGTTTATCATTGGGGGTTATCACAATTTCGCGTGAATTCGGCAGCGGCGGAGAGACAATCGCTCGCCTGGTAGCCGAAAAAACGCGATTTCTGCTTGTAAACAAGGAAACGATCACCCAGGGCCTCGCAGAACACGGCATTGAAAAACCGGCTCCTCGACTTGAATCAGCGATCAGCGATGACAAATTAAAGGAAGAGACGCACCGCTACATCGAAGCGATGCATGACTACATCTATGATCTGGCTATCCGCAACAACCTGGTGATTTTAGGACGCGGAGGATCGATATTGTTTCGTGATTATCCGCCGGCTCTCCATGTGCGGGTGATTGCCACTTTTACGCATCGGGTCCAGCGGGTAGCAAAACTTTATAGTTTGAACGCTGAGACAGCAGTGAGGATCGTCAAGGAGCAGGATCGGGATACCTGCAAGTACTACCGCCAGCTCTTTGACGTGAACTGGACCAACCTTCGCTCCTATGACCTGGTACTGAATACTGAGAAAATGGGCTTTGAAGATGCAGCTGATATTATCATCTCCGCATACCGGATTCATGCTGAACCACGCGCTTTGAAAGACGGCCCGGCAGGCATCGAGTTTGAAGACCGGATGTTTGGTGCTCCGGAAGAAGAAGCAGAGCACTTTATGCACCCCAGCGAAGAAGAGTTTGCCCGGATGCTTGATTTTTATAGGATCAGGTGGGAATATGAGCCGAAAACTTTTATGCTGGAATGGGATAGTGAAGGCAATGTTGTAGAAGCTTTTTCACCTGATTTTTACTTAGTTGATCAGGATCTCTATGTCGAGCTGACCACCCAGAAGCCGAAGCAGGCCTGGCGTAAGAGTCGTAAGATCCGCCGGATGAAAGAGCTTTACCCTGATGTTAACGTCCGCCTCATTGATAAGAAAGGTTTTGAAAGCCTCCTGATTAAGCACAGGCCAGACAGCGAGGAATAATTATAACCTTAGCGTTTTTATTTATTTTAATAATTTCAAGCATTAGCTGAAAAGGAGATCAACCTTGACCGAGATCAAAATGCCCCCAGCCGATCAGCTGAAAATAATACTCACTCAGGAAGAAATAGAGGAAAAAATCAACGAACTGGGTAAAACCATCTCCCATGATTATGCCGGTAAAGAGCTGGTTTTAGTTGGTGTACTGCGCGGCAGCGTATACTTTTTGGTTGACCTGACCCGGAAGATGCACATCCCCTTTGCCGTTGATTTTATAAGCATTTCCAGCTACAGGGAGCAGTCCGAAGCAGCCGGAGTGGTGCGCATCACCAAGGATCTTGATTTAAGTATTTCCGGAAAGGATGTCCTGATTTTAGAAGATATTGTTGATACCGGCTTAAGCTTAGGCTACCTGATTCGTAATCTGAAAACGAGGAACCCGGCCAGCCTGAAGGTCTGCACCCTGGTTAATGTGGAAGCGCGTCGTATCGTTGAGGTGCCGGTCGAGTACAAGGGGTTTGATCTGCCTAATATATTTGTGGTCGGTTATGGTCTTGATTACAAAGAAAAATACCGCAACCTGCAGTTCATCGCCGAATTTGACCGACCTTAAA
>CAYTER010000095.1:1330-4665 GCA_964436815.1 uncultured Syntrophomonadaceae bacterium | reverse complement strand
GAGAGAATCGTGGTGATAATTTCATCGCGTTCGGATTCACCAATCGCTTTAAAATAAGCCCGGATTACCGCAACATTCGCATAGATAGCCTGGGTTCCCGAACCGGCCTGAAATGAAAATTTATCCATCCCCGAAAGTTCTTTTAAATATTGTTCCAGTTCATAGATAATCTGCAGCAGGCCCTGTACTGTATCTTCATCCTGCTCAGGATGGAGCTCAGTGATCTGCGGCAGGCGAACCAGCACTTCATGAACTTTGGGACTGTATTTCATAGTGCAGGTCCCCTGGCCCAGATCGATAGTCAGATCAGCGCCGAGTGTCTCCTGCGACAGCCTTAAAAAATGACGCAGCACTTGCATCTGTCCCAGTTCAGGCAGGGCAGGTGGCGTTTTTCGTTTTAACGCTTCAGGAATCAGGCTTTCTGCCGGACCGACCAGTTCTGTTACCTCGGCCTCCGGAGCAGGAATACTCAAAGCCCGCTGACCGCTTATCCCCATCTCCATGATAATCGGCTCATCCCAGCAAGCGCCATGATAATTACGCAGCTTCTGCGGGCTGTAATCTCTCTTTGTTTTATTCAGCTTGTCCTTCACCGGTAATCTCCTTTAAAGCGTTTGCCAATTTATTGATATCTGCTGCGCCGGTAAGCTCGGTAAAAGCATAAAGGGCACTTTGACCTAAACCGGGAAAAGCGGCTGTCAGGTCATGCCCGCCGAAAATACCATGTTTTAAAAGGCACTTATTTACGGCAGCAACAGTTAAACCGCTGCCGGTAAAGCGAAGCGGTACTTCCCGGAATAAGGAGGAAGGAGCAAAGAGAGTTTTCACCCCATTAATCGAGCTCAACAAACTGCGGGCATAAGCGGTGCGGGCCAGAATTGTTTCCCCTATCTCACGGATACCTTTAGGACCGAGCAGGGCCAGGTAAACAGCCGCTGTAATCGCCCAGAGTGCTGCTGCGGTACCCATATATTCGTTGGCTTTTTCGCGGCTGCCATGCGAGGTGCGCCAGTTAAGCGCCCGCCCCCAGCCGTAACCACGACCGCGCTTGGTATTGGTAATACCATAAAGATAAGTCGGGTAGGCGTTAATCAACCTTTCTTCATCATTAGAAGCGATATATCCGGCACAGCCGCCGCCGTAATGCATGTGGATGCCGAGCGATTGAATATCCCCGCAAACCAGGTCAGCCCCGTAAATGGCAGGAGGCTCCAGGATACCCAGTGAAAGAGGTTCCGCATAGACTACTGTAAGAGCCCCTCTGGAACGGGCCAGGCGGCTGATCTCGTGCCCCTTTTCTTCCAGAATACCTAAGTAAGAAGGATTTTCAAAAAAGACAGCCGCCACCTGATCATCAAGCTTTTCTTCCAGGTCGGCCAGGTCAAGCTGCCCGCTGGCGGCAAGATAATCGACCTGAACCAGCTCAGCCAGGTGGGAATTGTAGTCTTTTAACTGGGATAAAATTTCCGGGTTCAAGGTGGAAGGCAGCAGCAATTTACAGCGACCGGTAACTTTTAAAGCCATGCGCAGGGCAGAACAGGCGGCCTGCCCCCCATCGAAAGTGGGGTAGCTGACCACGTCCATCTCCAGCAGTTCGGCCATCATACTGCAGTATTCAAAAAAAGCCTGGAATTTGCCGTGGTCGGAATATACATCACCCACGTAGGCGGTTAAAAACTCAGCCCGGCTGTTGATTTCATCGCAAACCGCCGGCACATAGTGCCGGTAGCAGCCTGCTCCCAGAAAGCTCAGGTAATCCTCGCAGCTGCTGTTTTTACATAGTAAATCCTGAACATGTTTCTTTAACCCGGCCTCCGCCAGCAGAGGTTCCGGCAAATTTGGCTTGTTTTTAAATCTTAGCTGTTCGGGAATCGGTTCAAGCAAATCTTCGAGTTTTTCAAGGCCAAGCTCGCGGAGCATCGCGTCCCTGATCTCCGGAACCGCGGTCGGCATGTAAGGATGATGATCAAAGAGGTTCTTCATTTTGGTTTCCTGATGACCTCCAACCTGTAACCTGATCTTTACCTGGCGGCGATAAAACTATCTGCATTATAGCAAAGATTAAAAATACACAGTATTATTTTTTCCGGTTGAAGTTATCAATAAACCTGCCGATTCTTTTATTACTTATTTTTCGGTTCCGGCGGCAGAGGTATGAAAATATCCTTAAGATGTTTTGCCCTGACCAGCGGCCAGAGGCTGGCGAAAACCAATAAAGAGAGAGACCACAACAACGGTTTAAGTCCGATCTGAACCAAAAGCAGCGCTAAACCTGCTATCCCGATGTACTGCAACCAGGGATACCAAGGGGCCTGGAAAGTAGGCCTATAATTAGGCGCCTCTATCTTATGAAGCCAGATAAGAGCAATAATAGTTAAAATATAGCCGATAATTAGCAGTGAAGAAGCAATTTCAACCAGGGATTCCAGCGGCAGAATCAGGATCGCAACCAGCATTAACAACCCGGTACATATTATCGAAACTGAGGGAAGTTCATTGTTAAAAATACTTTTACCCATAAAATTTGGGATTAAGCCATCACGGCTCATTGCCAGGGGGTAACGGGAAGCCGCTGCTATTCCGGCATTAGCAGTGGTGATAAATGCTGTAAAAGCAGCCATCAAGGCAATTATAAAGCCAGCCTGCCCCAGGGTAAGACCAGCGATATCGGCAATGGGAGTAAGAGTCTGACTTAAGGCCGCAGCATCCATGACTCCCACAGCCACAAAGACAACAGCCGTATAGATTATCCCGGTAGCAATAAGTCCCAGGATCATGCCGAGGGGGATATTCCTGCGCGGCCTCTTTACTTCTTCAGCCAGGCCGGTAACAACCAGCATGCCTCCATAAGAAATAAAAATAAAGCCGGCCGTGGTTAATACCGGGGCATATCCTGTCGTAAAAAAAGGAATAAAATGTTCAATACTGACCGATGGCATACTGCCAACTATGAAAACCCCTAATAAACCAATTAAAACGCTGGTAAAGAGAATCTGCCCCATTCCGACAAGCCGGATGCCAAACAGGTTGATGGCCACAAAAAGTATGCAGGCCAGGACCGCAATAAGTTTTGGATTAAAACCGGTAAAAGCAGAGCTGTAGATACCAATACCAAGCAGGGCATAAGCGCATTTAAAGGTGATGGCAAACCAGCGTGCAAAACCGGCAAACGCGCCAGGGGTGTAACCGAGCCCTCTGCTCACAAAAAAATAGATTCCCCCGGCTCTTGGCATTGCCGTGGATAGCTCGGCAGCACTCAATAAAGTTGGCAGAGCGATAACGGCAGCCAAAGCATAGGATAAAACAACCGCAGGCCCTGCCCGGTTAAAAGCAAT
>CAYTER010000095.1:0-1230 GCA_964436815.1 uncultured Syntrophomonadaceae bacterium | reverse complement strand
TTTTACTTAGCTCCATATAAGCCAGATTAAAAGATAGCCCATAGTCACGGCAGCCAGTGTGAAGGGAACGCTTATTTTCATGAACTCTACTGCTTTTACTTCATAGCCTTCCTTGCGTAATATTCCAAGCGCAGCAATATTGGCGGAAGCTCCTATAGGCGTAAGATTTCCGCCCAATGTCGCGCCTGAAAGCAACCCAAAGTACAGCAATGTTGGATCAACACCTAATATCTTTGCAATGCCGGCAACCACGGGCAGCATAGTCGCAACATAGGGAATGTTGTCTATGAAGGCGGAAAAAAATACTGATGCCCACACGAGAAGCGAGTAAATCATAAAAAGATTGTTATTACTGACCATCACGAAAAATTCAGCTATCACCCCTACAACTCCGGCTTCGGTAATTCCGGCAATTACAATAAATAAACCAGCTAAAAGCATAAGCGTAAAATAATCGATATCTTTAAGTACAATCTTCACCAGTTTATAGTTCCTTGTCGCTATGAGTTCTCTTGTTAAACCAACTAAAAATAAGGTCATACAGATAATACCGTTTGTTATATGAGGTTTGTCAGGAATAAATGAGGCCAGTATGAGCATTACAATCATTCCACCAAGTAGAATTGTAGGGAAATAATCGTTCACCATAGCCCTGTCTTTCACGTTGATCGGATGATCATCCCTCCTGAATAAATAGAAAAGAACAGCCGTGGCAACTATCGCACAAAGTTGGACAACCCAGAAAAGACCTGGTTTTGCCCTGTAAACAAAGAAATCAAGGAAGTCAAGGTTTGCATAACCGCCCAGGAGAATCGAGGTTGTGTCTCCCACCAAGGTGGCTGCCCCCTGGAGGTTGGACGAAATGGAGATGGCAATGATGCTGGATACCGGGGAAATATTTAGCTTTTTTGCTATAGTTAATGCAATTGGGGCAACCATCAGGACCGTTGCGACATTATCAACAAAAGCGGAAATTATACCTGCGAATAATGCCAATGATATAATGGCCCACTTCACATTTGACCTTTTTTCAATAATAATGTCCGCAAGCAATGTAGGCATTTTAGATTCTATAAAAAAGTAGACTATACCCATGGTGCCGGCAATCATCATGATCACATTCCAATCAACAGCGGAAAACACCTTATCCAAAGGTAATAATCCTAATGAAACAAACAATATGGCTGAGGCCACTGCGACATAAGCCCTGAATTTAGGCAATGCCAGCAA
>CAYTER010000094.1:0-4787 GCA_964436815.1 uncultured Syntrophomonadaceae bacterium | reverse complement strand
GTTGGATACCCACCCTCAAACTCCAGTTTGCCAATACTGGTTTCTATACCACCTGTAATAAACTCTTGAAGATGATCCTTCATTTATACTCCTCCTTTTATTCACATATTCCCTCAGTTTCAGGGTATAGCAGCTTATCATCCACAGACACCACCAAAATGGTTTAGTTTTGGTGTACTTTTACTTCTCACTTTTACTGCAATACAGCAAAAACCTATTGCAGTGGTATCAAAGGGCTTGCAGCTATTTTAGTTGGCCGAATCTTGGGTATGCTTTTGTAGCGTGCGAAAGTTGAAAATATTTACACCAAATGATAATATTAAATGCATATAATTGCTATTTTTTAAGCATTTGATGATTTGATTTACCAGGAGTACTAAACCACAACAGACAGTTCGTAATCATTGTCGCTGATAAGGAAATTCAGCCTTGATTTAGATTGGTGATTCGATGAAATCCATATCAAACCAAAGCTTTGATATCCTTCAAACCAGGCTTTACCGTCCTCAACTGCCAGCCTTGATGCTGGCTCGTTCGAGGCTGTTGGAGCTGCTTGATTTTAACCCTCCCAAATCACTAACCCTGGTTACAGCCCCTGCCGGTTTTGGTAAAACAACCCTGGTTAGTGCCCGGCTCGATGAAATGCAGTGCACTGGTGGTCACCAAAACCCGGATTGCCTGCCTTCAGCATGGTTGGCAATTGATGAAAACGATCATAACTTCTTTTTCTTCCTGCGCCATTTCGTTGCTGCGCTGCGCAAAATCTTTCCGGAATCATTGCCGGAAACTTATAAACTGGTTTATAGCGCCAGTGAAATTGATCCGGAGCCAATCTCGCTAATCCTAACCAACGAAATCACCGCGATTACCCAGCGCTTTGTGATGGTGCTTGACGACTTTCATCGTAGCAGTTGCCCACATTTATTTAATTTATTGGCAGGATGGACCAAACACTGGCCTTTACCGATGCACCTGGTGATTATTTCCCGTACACAACCGCCCCTGCCTTTGACAGGATTAAAGAGCCAGGGAAGAATAAATGATATTCGTTCAAGAGATCTACGCTTCTCGCCACAGGAAGCAGAAAAATATATCAGCCTGACCACAACAAGAGATCCCGGTAATAAAACGATCACCAATCTGCTGAACCATATCGAAGGCTGGGCAGCGGGCTTAAAGCTCGTTTCAATCGCCTTAAATAAAACCAGCCTGGATCAGGATGTCGAATCAGTTTTGGAACTGGGCAAGCAGGACATGATCAGCTACCTGGCTGATGAAGTGTTCAGCCAGATGACAACAGCAATGCAGGATCTTTTGATGAAAATCTCAATCCTTGATACTTTCTCCGTTTCACTGTGCCTGGCGCTGGTTGATGAAAATGAACTAAATGATGAGATCAAATCCTTCATTGAAAATATGAATCACAGCGATCTTTTTATTTCAGCCCTTCATGATAAAGGTGGCTGGTATAAAATGCACCACCTGATGCGAGGAATGCTGCAAACCAGGCTGAAGTATAAGTTTAGCCCTGAAGAAATAAAAGAACTGCACCTGCGTGCTTCAAATTGGTATAGAGAACAGTCCCTATTAACTGAAGCGCTTGAACATGCCTTGAAAACCGATAACTGCATGATACTTGAAAAAATATTGGAGCTAGCTCTTGTTATCGCCCTTAACAGAGAAGATCATCTGATGATGATTCATTTATGGCATTTCATTACAGAAGAAATGATTATCAATAATCCACAGTTAATGTTTTATAAAGCCTGGCTAAACCTATATGCATGGGATCTAGACGTTGTAAAAGATGTTATTGGGCGAGTGGAAAAAATAGCCAAGAACGAAATGTCAGATTCAAAAAATAATCAGAGCTCCTTCTTTGGACAATTAGCTTTTTTTAAAGGATATCTTGCCTATAGATCCAGTAATTACAGGGAAGCGGTTAAGTTTAACAGAAAAGCGCTTTCTGCCTTTCCTGATGAGTGGAAGTATGCCAGGGGGATAACTTTATTTTACCTCGGATTAAGTATACGGTTCAGTGAAGGGACTCAAAAAGCTACCACCTTCCTGCATCAGGACTACCAGGGACTTGGTAATAAAGATGATACCTTTGCATTAAATCATTTATTTGCTCTGGGTTTTATCTTTTTACAAGACGGGGATCTGAAAACAAGTGAACAATATTCCAGGCTGCTGCTGGACAAATCCCGTAAAAATAAATCACTCAGGAAAGAAGGTTATGCTCTGCTCCAACTGGGAAATATTAATTACCTCTGGAACAGGTTAGATTTGGCCGAGCACTGGTATCAAGAGGTATATAAACTGTGCTCGTTAATCACGTCAGTCCAGGCTAAAATCGGATATTTTGGCCTTGCGCTTGCCTTGCAGGCCCAGGGGAAATTTGAGGAAGCTCTTGCCGTAAACCAAGGGCTAAGCGAAATTGAGTTAGAGCAAACCGGCCGGATTTCAGATTTGACTCAGGTCAATCGGTTGCAAATATTAATCAGTCAGAATCAGTGGAAGGAGGCTGAACAATGGGCTGACTCATATACTAAGCCCTTTGCAGACAAACTCCTGATGCCTTACTTCGAGGATCCGCTGATCTTTAAAGCCAGAGTGCTAATAGCCAGAAACGATCCGAAAGATCTACCCGTCATCTTAGAAATATTAGGGCAGTATATGGAAATTGCCACGAAGACTAATAATTTCCGCTGCAGGGCTGAAGCCCTAGCCCTTTTTGCCTTGGCCGAATCTAACACGGGCAATATCACCGTCGCCCAGGATTTGCTGGTTGAATCGCTAAAAATTGCTGCCCGCGGCAACATGATTCGCCTTTATCTTGACCTTGGTTCGCAAATGGAGGAACTATTGAAGCAGGTTGATCCTGCAACGGGTATCGCTGAGTTTGTTCAGGAAATTCTTGCTGCTTTTGATGAAAGCAAGACTGGTAACCTGATTACCAGTCAAACATTAAAAGGACTACCCGGGATTAATACAGTTGGTTCGGAATTGCCCTTTTACGAAAAACTCTCCCAGCGTGAAACTGAAGTTTTGCGCTTAATGGCTGAAGCGATCAGCCTGCAGGAAATTGCCGATCGCTTATTTATCTCTTATGCAACTGCAAAACGCCATACCGTTAACATCTACGCCAAGCTGGGTGTCCACAACCGCTGGGAAGCGGTCACTTTCGCCCGACAAAATGGCATAATTTAAACCCCCGGGATATTACTGTGATAATTTACTTACACCTTTGCTACACCTAAAATAAACCTTTTGGGTGGTAGCGCTTAATAACTGATTCTATTAATTTATAGTTGTGGTTTTTATAATTTTTGCAGGAGGTGAGAATTCAATGATTAATAGATACTCAGCACTATTATTGACCGTGCTGGCTTTATTCTTTTTAACGGCCTGCGGCGGGTCCGTTGGCGAGGTGCCTGATTTGGACGGAACTGAGTGGGGCTTAGTTGAAATGAATGGAGAAACCATCCCGGATGATGTGGAAATTAACATCGCTTTCGGTGAGGGGCAGATCAGCGGCCAATCGGCCTGTAACCGTTACTTTGCCGGTTATACTCAGGATGGAACTAAACTGACTTTTGACCAGGTCGGCAGCTCCCAAATGTACTGCGAAGGGTTGATGGATTACGAGACTGAATACCTGCAGAGCCTAGCTGAAGTTAAGAGTTTTGAGCTGAGCGGTGATAACCTGAAGTTCCTTGATCAGGGCGGTCAGGCAATCCTGGTTTTCAGCAAATAAGCTACTGATCGCAAAAAGTAATCGCTGCCTGGTGCAGATAGGAGATAAGACAACGTGAACAACCGTTACCAAAAAATCTACCTGGAGTGGCTGGTTGATGTTTTAGCCTATATTGTTGTGCTCAATCTTCTTACTGAACAATTTCAGGCATTCTATGTCTATAGTTTTACGACATCAATATTGGTAGCGATTTCGATGAAGCTAATCTTAGTGCCGATAGTGTATCTTAAGTTAAAAGTGGGCGCCTATTGGAAAACAAAAGAAGGCTGGCCTTATAAGGTACTGGGCCTGTTCAGTAAATTTGCCATCCTGTTTTCCAGCAAATTTGTGGTGCTTGCCTATCTCGATTTTAAGTACAGAGAATACGTAAAAATAGAAGGTTTTGTCAGCATCACTATCCTGATTCTGCTGCTCATGCTGACCGGTAAGCTGCTGAGTTTTATATATGATTACCTGGGCAGCATTAAACCTGCAAATAAATTAGATCCAGAAGAAAGCTAGTTAATTTGAATTGATAAATTAGTAAATAAGGAGGAATGAATAATGGCGCGTTTAATAAGGTCAATGGCCAAAACAGCCGCTCTTTCAAGCGCTGCAACATCAGCATCGGTGAGAGCCCGGCATCGCCAGGAAACCAAAATTGCAGCTAAAGAAGCAAAGGCTGCAAAAGGTGCAAATCCTCAGCCTGCCCCGCAAGATGACCTGGATCACCAACTTGAACAGCTTGAGAAACTTGGAAAACTCAAAGATCAGGGTATCATAACCCCGGAAGAATTTGAGGTCAAGAAGAAGCAGATTTTAGGGCTATAACCCGCAAGCATTGAACTATAAACACCTATTTATATTTGTTTAGGCCCCGTAATTATTTACGGGGCCACTTTATTCAAGCAGTTATTAAGCGTTGTTGAGTAACAGGAATGGCAATAGTTGACTTTTCAGTGTAATAAAGAGGGCAGGAAGGTTGCCAGCTGCGGAAAGCTGATTAAAATTGCGAGACAGACAATAATTGCCGCCAGGAAAGGCCAGA
>CAYTER010000093.1:3352-4855 GCA_964436815.1 uncultured Syntrophomonadaceae bacterium | reverse complement strand
TTACTGTTTCGCGCTTAGTTTTAAAGTTGCCCAGCTTCTTTGCCGTTTCTAAAAGTCCTTGATCGATATTCAGATTGGTAGCCACTAGGATCGCCTCCCTCCTATGCTACATTATACCACACATTATATTGTGTAAGTTGAGGCAGATCAGGAGGGATTAAACCTCTAATCAGTTTAGTGAGATTAAAACAGCAGTTACCCGCTCTTCCAAAGGGATAGCGTTTTTTACCCGGGTATACCACAGCATTGAAAAAAGCAGGTGACTGAGACGGAGGCAACAGAAAGTTTAATTTAAGATGCTAAGATACCTTTTCAAACCTGTTCTCGATTTAAAAACGTGTTGATATCATCTAAAAAGCTATTAAAATCAGCAAATCCTTCATGGAGATATCGGTAAACATCACCTGAATCAACTTCGTCGTATAAATGCACCACTCGGTTACGGAAGCGGGCCATAGCAGTGTAAGTACCCTGCATATCAGGAGAAAGAATATTGTTCTGACAGAGGATAATGAACGAATCTGCCTTATTTTTGGGCATCCCCAGGCATTTTCTGGAGATTACATGGTTGCAAATATCAATCATTGCTTCGATTGAAGTTTGAAGGCTATATTTTGCAGAATCATACTTCTCAAAATCCTTTATAAAAACCTCTTCCGGGACTTTTTTCAGCTGATCGAGTTTGACCAGGTTTTCTTTGATCAATCTTACTTTTGTTAATACCTTAGTCGCATCAATCACGGTGATTTGAATTCTCCTTTATCACTACTAAGGTATCTTCTTTCATTTTTTCCAGGACCAGGCCATGGTCAAAATAATGCTTAAGAGTTATTTCAACGAAATCAGCTGTTTTAATGCGATCCATCTCATATATTATAGTGCCGGTAGCCAGCACTCGATAGCAGATGTCTATCCTGGCTTTATTTAAGTTGACCAGATCGTAGTTGTCACTTTCAAGGATTAAACTTACATTAGCATCAATTAATAGTTCTTCCTTAAGGCTAAGGTTACGGTTAAAAATTATAGCCAGGTCGATGTCACTTAGGTCTGGATTATAGGAAGGCGATCCATAAGAACCAAAAAGGTATACTGTAGCAATCGCCTCATGATTTTTGAAGTAATCTACCAAATCAGCCATTTTCTCATTTAAGTTGATTTGATTCATAGCTCTATGCCGGACAGATGCCCGGTTTCTACCTCATCCTTTATAAAATATATCAAGCTGGCTCACCAACCTGATTGCATTATATAACAGTATTTGTAATCTTGCACTTTTTACCGGTTTGCAATTCATCAGCTAAATTGAGTAGTATAAAATTTCAAACTACTAACAACTTTTACCTATTCGTTAGAGGTGTATAACTAGATGGGGTTATTGTTTATGTTTACAAGATTATGCATACTAAAAAGTAAAATCATTACTGCCAAATTACTATATCTGATCCATGATCACTTCTGCCGCCACTCGCACGGCGTCAGCCACCAGATCACAGCATTTCTGCG
>CAYTER010000093.1:0-3252 GCA_964436815.1 uncultured Syntrophomonadaceae bacterium | reverse complement strand
ATCACTTCTGCCGCCACTCGCACGGCGTCAGCCACCAGATCACAGCATTTCTGCGTACCTCCTGCGGCCAGGTATTCAGCCGATTCGTTCCGATCGGCTAAGTTAAAGCTGCGCCCGAATGTGGTCTCCAGGATGTCGGCACAGGCAGTACTGCCCTGTAAATCTACAAAGCAGTTGCAGAAGTGCCGGGCCGGCCGGAGCGCACTAGTGAAGCCTTTCCAATCGTCTAGGCTGTCCCGGCCGAAAACCAACCCAATGGCCATCAAAGAACCGGTAACCGCGCCGCAGGTTTCACCTCGAAGCGCCAGACCCGGGAAGGGTGTGAGGGCTTTGAGGATCTCCTGGCCGTCAAGGCCGAATTCTTCCTGCTTAAATCATCCAATAATCTCAACTTAAGTTTCCTGCGGTTTATGGCGGGTTATACCTCTAGTGCGATTAAAAATGCACCCAGTAGTCCTGTTTTTTTGCATCGTGTTGCAATAACATCTTGTATTAGTTAATTTATTGCGCTATAATACATTTGAGGTGAAAATATGCTAATTAGCAGACCAAACTATTTTAATAAACTGCTAGGCTATAAAGATAAACAAATAATTAAGGTAATAACCGGCGTCCGCAGATGTGGCAAGTCAACTTTGCTTCAACTTTATAAAGATTATCTGTTCAATAATGGCATTGATGACAAACAGGTTATTAGCATAAATTTCGATGACTATAAGTACTACGATCTGTTGGATGTAAAAGCCTTACACGATTATATTGATGAACGAATAATTGAAAACGAAAAGATGTATTTATTCCTCGATGAAATTCAGAATGTGCAGGATTATCAACGGGTGGTAAATAGTTTCTACCTAAATGACAAGATGGATATCTATATGACCGGTTCTAATTCATATATGCTTTCCGGGGAGTTGGCAACTTTGCTTACCGGAAGATATGTTCAAATAGAAATGCTGCCATTTTCTTTTTCAGAATTTGTTGAGATAAACGGCTATGGAGATAATTTAGAAAGAGCTTATCAACACTACATTGAAACCAGTTCTTTTCCCTATGTGTTTCAACTTAATCAAAAAACAAATCAGGTAAGTGATTATCTAAAAAGTTTATATAGTACTGTTGTGTTAAAAGATATCGTAGCCAGAAAAAATATTTCAGATGTTATGATGCTTGAAAGTGTGTTGAGGTTTTTGGCAGACAACATCGGAAATATGCTCTCAACAAAAAAAATACGCGACACAATGGCATCTGACGGCAGACCAATTAATGTAAGAACCGTTGAATCATACATCAATGCGTTCATGGAATCATATATTGTTTACCAAATCAGAAGGTATGATATCAAAGGCAAGCAATATTTAAAGACATTAGAGAAATATTACCTGGTAGACATCGGGCTTAGAAATACAATGTTAGGCAGCAACAGTGGAAGAGACGTGGGACATATTTTGGAAAATATTGTTTATCTTGAACTTCTTCGCAGAGGTTATGATCTTTATATTGGCAAAATTGAAGGCTTGGAAATAGATTTTGTCGCAAAAAGCAGCAATGAGGTTAAATATATTCAGGTTGCGGCTAGCGTAAGAGATATCAAGACCTTGGAAAGAGAAATAAGACCCCTGCAAAAAATTAAAGATCATTATTCGAAGTGCATCATGACCTTAGACGTAGATCCGGTGGCAGACTTTGACGGAATAAAGAGATTTAATGTATTGGATTACCTGATGAATAAAGTAGATTTCTAAATACTGATGGCGCTGGAGTGGTTCAATTACCTACTTCCAATTTGATAGCGAATTGTCCACTGCACCTTGCGATAGATTTTGAAGTAGCGTAAAACTCCCAATTTTTTGTAGCCTGAATCAAAGTAGCTCCAGTCGCTGATCAGTTTCAGCCGTGGGGATAGCTGCTCAAATTCATCGCTGTCGCTGATGCCGAACTGGTAGGAGACAGGGCGGTCAAAATTCAGTTCGTGTTTAAACTTGAAATCCACCAGCCATTTCTTAAAGCCGCGGGTGTAACTTTCGTGAACCACCTCAGCCACCAGCTGCCCATAATTGATCCGATCTGCCAAATAGGTTAATAGTTCTTTTAACTCCGCGCCGGGCAGGTACATGAAAAGCCCTTCTGCCAGTAATATGATCGGTTTCTGATGCTCCAAAACGATATCAAGCCAACTGCGATCAAATACAGAGCAACCGAGCATCTTATAGCGGTCAGTTTCATCCAACAGGTTCCTTTTGAAGCTAATCACTTCCGGGAGATCAAGATCGTAAAAGGTAATCAGGCCGTTATCGATGCGGAAGAACCGGGTATCCATCCCACAGCCCAGGTTGACGACAACAGAGTCCGGATTTTCTTTCATAAACTCCATGGTATAGAGGTCATATTGCCTGGCTCTGATCGCGGCATGCACAGCGAGGCGATTGCTTAGTTTAAAGCGCCCCAAATTTTGCAGGGTTTTACTGCTGGAGGCCAGCAGTTGATCATTTATTTTTTCAACAATTTCTTCGCCCCGGGGATCACTGATAATTGGCTCGGCAGAGCGGCTTTCCATTACCCTTCCGTAAAGCATCAGCAGCATAGTTAAGGAAACATTTTCAAAAGGAATCTCTTCGAAAGTTTTATTCATGACCGCTCCTTTCAGTGCTCAGCTTATTCTTTGCGGTAAATATATTTTATGAACGATACCCCGCTAATGCCCAGGGCAATGAGGGTTAGCGTATAAAGGGCGATTAAAACTATAACTACAGTGAAAATCCACCCTTCCGCTTTTGTAGCGCCGGAAGCCAGGCCTGTTACAACGGCAAAGCCCTGCCCTGCCGCAAGGAATCCAAACATGGCAAGGATCAGGAGCCCGATCGTCTTGTGCCGGGTGCGTATTTTTGCTGCTGCCCAGAAAAGCAGCAGACCGCCGAGCAGCGCAAGCGGAAAAAGCTCCGCCGGCATTAGATAGTCAACACGAAAATTACTGGTTTTTGTGAAAAAGATACTTGAAGTTAAGATGGTGAAAAATATAGGCAACCATAAAATCACAGTACCGCTAACAGCCAGGAATCTGGT
Organism: uncultured Syntrophomonadaceae bacterium; assembly: GCA_964436815.1. GTDB lineage: Bacteria > Bacillota > Dethiobacteria > DTU022 > DTU022 > UBA993. The sequence goes on along the minus strand of CAYTER010000093.1, from coordinate 189 downwards.
GAGCTTGTTTTTGCGATCCACCTGACATTCCTTCTTTTGCCTGATCTGCTGTCTAAATTATAGATCTGATTAATCCTGGTGTATAGAAATTATTATGGTGGCAATTATTGTGGTGGCATACGTATGGGCATAAGGCAGGAATTAACTAGGTTTTGTTGAATTGAAGATAATCAATAAAACGCTAACGGG
>CAYTER010000092.1:0-4900 GCA_964436815.1 uncultured Syntrophomonadaceae bacterium | reverse complement strand
TTCTACACGATGGTCTATAACTGGAGTAAAATCTTTAAGGGTGAAGAGTTTGAGAAACCGGTTATTGACCAGACCCTCCTTCCTGCTCCTGATGACACCCCTATCCAGGAGATAAAAGCGGCTGCCCTTGAAGCCGGCTGGAAACAGTTGTCGATCTTCTCGATCTTTAAACTACTGCCGGCAGTTGTAAGCGGGGTGATCAAAAAACGCACCCGGCCTTTTTATGTATCTACCGCAACAATAGAGCGTTTAAAAGAAGAAATTAGCAAAGCAGCAAATATTGAGTGCAGCAGTAACCTTGCCTTATCGGCCTTAATCACCAGGCGGTGCATGGAACTGTACGATCACAGCGAAGATACCAGGTGTAGCGTAGTAACGGTAATTAATACCCGCAAGCGGCTGGCCAATATACCGGCTACTTATGCCGGCAACTCTTCCTTAAGCCTGGCCACCCCGCCATTTTCGGCAAAAGCCGGCCTTACTGAAATAGCAGCGATCCTTTACCAGACCCTGGAGCCGGCGCGCAAGAGCCCTTCGCCTGAGCTGCAGGAACTGCTGCAGCTTAGTATAAATACCATGAACCGCAAGCTGCCCTTTGCCCCGTTTGATGTTTTCGGGATGCATGCGAAAAAACCGGCCATCGCCTATATTAACAACTTTTCGAAGCTGCATATCTACGATATTGATTTTGGCACAGGCAGACCGGTTAAGGTGATCCCCCATGACCTGCTCGACCAGGTGGTAATCTGGCCGACTTCGCCGGAGCGCGGTGGTGTGGAGGTTTACTTCTCCGGTATACCCACCCGCTACTTCAACCAGCTGGACAGTAATTACTTAGATGTAACTTTATAAGGTGCTTCTGCTCAGCCCGATCAGCTTAATGAGGCCAGCCCTTAAGCGGGGAAATGGCCTCTTTTGTTTTGTTGAGAAATTTTGTGAAGCGGGTATGGAACTATTTTTCTGATCAGATAATCACCTCTAGCAGAAAGGCATTGCAAATGAATAATCAGGTATTTATGGTATGTTTAATGTAATTTAACTTATATTTACATTTGTTGTTAAAAGTAGTATAACAGAATTAGGAATAAACCGCGCTGATTAGCGATAAACAGCCGGTATAAATAAAGACGAAAAGAGGAGGCTTGGGGCAATGAGTAATAAAAAATGGATTTTTACTATTGCTCTGGTTGTAGTGGTTTTATTTGTGATAACCGGTTGCGGAACCCAGACTAATGTGGTGACCAACGAAGTGCCAAACATTATTCAAACTTACGGGGAGGCAGAAGTTAAGGCTGAGCCGGATCTGGTTAAGGTCGGCATTGGTGTTCAAACCCGCGGCAGCGAAGCTGAAGCGGCAGTAGAGGAAAATGCCCGCCTGGCCAATGCGGTGATCGAAGCACTGAAAGGTTTTGGGCTGAGTGATGATGAGATTAAAACCGGCTCATACAGCCTTTACAGTTACCGCGAGTGGCTTGATGGACGGCCTGAGAGTGAAGGAGTTATGATTTACCAGGCCACCAATGAGATTGTGGTGACCACCAACAGGCTTGAAGAAGTTGGTGAAATCATTGACCTGGCGGTAAGGGCCGGGGCCAATAACATCAACTATATTAACTTTGAACTGGAAAACCCGCAGGAACTGCATGGACAGGCCCTGAAACTGGCGGTTGAGCAGGCTTCCATGAAGGCTGATGCAATTGCCGAGAGCGCGGGTGAGAAGATAAGCGGGCTGTACCGCATCAGGGAGGAACGGACAGAGTACATGCCTTTTATGGCCAAGGCTGAAATGGCAGCTGACATGGGCATGGGAGCGCCAACGCCGATAATGCCGGATGAAGTTGTAGTGCGGGCAATGGTTATAGCGGAGTTTTCTTTCTAAAAACTTTAGCCAAAGGGCGCAAATAATTATTAAAGGCTTCAGCCAAAATGGTTGAGGCCTTTTTCCTGCTCTTTAGAGCCCGAGAATCTCAACCTTGGCGTCAAGAGCATCGTTAATTACTTTGAAATGTTTGTCGAGAGTGCAGATTGTGCAGCGTTTATTCCTGGCAACAGTATAGATAATCAAATCGGCCAGCGGAACAGTAATACCTTTACTTCTAAGCTGTGCTCCAAATAGACCGGCATCAAACCAATCCTGATCAGTAATATCAAGCCGGGGAAGACTCTCCAGGGAAGTGGCAAATCTCTCTTTTTCTTTTTCAGTTTTCAGCCCCTGGATCAGTTCGGTAATCACCGGCCCTACTGCATAGATCTTGTGGGTTTCGCGATCATGAACCATGGCGGCGACTGTCGGGTTGCCTTTAAAATATTCCACCCAGGCTGAAGTATCGATTAATATGCTGATCATCGTTCGCTATCCCTTAAACTCCGCATGGCCTCTTCATCAAACTCAACTTTTCCGATCAGAGATTTAAGCTGTTCCATCTTTTTCATCTGCAATGCATCACGCAAAGCTGATTCGATAGCCTTCGACCTAGAATCAGCCTTGTAGATCGCCTCTGTCTCTTTGATCAACTGATCGTCAATATTTATCGTTGTGCGCATGAGAACATCACCTCTTTATTCACTATACCGCATACTAATTATATTCACAACAGCGCATAATGTCAATTATTCTGAAGGGGCTGCAAAGGAATTGGCGCCGGTTTTGCAGAATGATTATGCACTTCTAACTTAGAGGTAAAAAGGAGAATAATATTGGATAAAACCATCCAGGAAAAAGCCGGTACTGGACCGGTGCCGTTTGGGGTTAAGTTTGGTTACGGGATAGGCGATATCGGCAGTAACTTTTTTATCGTGGTGACCGGTTTCTTTCTGCTTTATTTCCTGACCGACATTGTCGGGGTGGAACCGGCCCTGGCCGGGCTGATGCTGCTGTTTCCCAAGCTGTGGGATGTTGTATCCGACCCGATCATGGGGGCCATTTCGGACCGCACCAGTTCGCGCTGGGGGCGCCGCCGGCCTTATCTCTTATTTGGCGCAGTGCCTTTCGGCCTGACCTTTTTCCTGATGTTTTTGGCCCCCGGTTACGAATCGGAACTGGCCCGCGCCCTGCAGGTGGGGCTGATGTTTGCCCTCGGCTGCACCGCTTTTACGGTGGTTAATGTGCCCTACTCGAGTATGGTGGCCGAAATGACCGATGATTACAACGAGCGGCTGTCGATAACCTCGTTCAGGATGATTTTTGCCTGTATCGGCGTGCTGCTGGCCGGGGCGCTGGCGATGCCGCTGGTGAGCATGGGCGGTGAGGGGGCTGCCGGTTTCCGCTTTATGGGGCTGGTGCTCGGCGGGGCCATTACCCTGATTACGCTGCTTTGCTTCTGGGGCACAGCCAAGGCTAAAACGCTGCCGCGCACCGATATTACACCGCCCTTTAGGGAGCAGCTTAAGATTGCCCTAAAAAATTACCCTTACCTGATGCTGGTAGCCGCCTATGCCCTGCAGTCGGTGGCGATCGGCATTCTAATGGCCGGTTTGATATATTTCATCATGCATGTAATGAAGCTGCCCGAGGCGGCCATGTCGGTGGTGCTGCCGATTCTTTTTGTAACGGCGATCGTTTTTATCCCGCTGTGGGTTAAATTGGGGGCTAAGATCGGAAAAATTAAGGCTTATCGCATCGGCCTGCTGATTATTGCCGTGATGCTCGTATCGATGTTCTTCAGTTCGCCCAATCAGGTGCTGGTCTTTTACGGGCAGGTTTTTATTTTGGGGATCGGTTTTTCCAGTTTTCAGCTTTTCCCCTTCTCCATGCTGCCCGATACGATTGAATATGATCAGATGAAATCAGGCATGCGGCGGGAAGGAATATTTTCAGGAGTATGGACTTCGGGGCAGAAGCTGGCTTATTCGGTCGGTCCCGGCATAATCGGTTTTGCCCTCTCATTATCGGGCTTTGCCAGGGAGGGTGTGCAGCCGGACAGCGTGGCAACGGGGATCAGGATCGTCTTCTGTCTGCTGCCGGCCTTGATCGTGCTGCTCAGTTTTATTCCTTTTAACCGCTACGACCTGACCGAGGAGCGCTTTAAGGAGATTAAAGCAGTTATAGCCGGGGAAAAGTAGCAACATTGATTGACGATTTATTTGATGAGCATTATTATAATTTTGATTTGAAGCTTACGGCATAGATAGGAGTAAACATAAATGGAACCTCTAGCCTTAAAAAATGATGGCGACAAAAATAACAGCAATTTAAGCCTGTGGAAAGTAATTTTGCTAATCTTTATTCCAACTACGATTTTAACTCTGGCCTATTTCATGGTAGGCCCGTTAGTTCAAGAGATAATTCCAGCGTATTTGCTGTTTTTTATTCTGGCCATGATTGTTCTTTTCCCGGTACAGCTTATTGTGGTGCTAAGGGCCAGCAAAAGAGAATACGGGAAATACTCATTTAAGAGCGCTTTTTCAAATTACCAAAAACTAAATTGGTGGAAGGTTTTTGTATATGGGGCTTTGCTTTGGGGTTTTGCCGGAATTATGTCAGTAACTGTTGCCCCTCTGGAGCAGTCGTTATTTAGTCCTCTCTCAGATCGCCTGTTTAATATATTACCGGCCTATTATGATTGGAATAATTTAGAATATCTACGGCAGTACCCGAGAAATACACTGCTATTAATGATCGTGATCCTGGCAATTTTAAATATTTTCATCGGGCCAATTACTGAAGAACTTTTTTTCAGAGGTTACCTGACTGCGAAGATCAGCCGTTATGGAAAACTGGCGCCGTTAATCATTACCGTATTGTTTTCTCTCTATCATTTTTGGCTGCCCTTTAATAATCTGTTCCGTATTATAATTTTTTATCCCGCTGCATATGTTGCCTGGAAGTTAAAAAATATCTATATCGCCATGGTCTTTCACTGCCTGAGCAACCTGGTATCGACAATAATGATTATTACCG
>CAYTER010000091.1:0-4980 GCA_964436815.1 uncultured Syntrophomonadaceae bacterium | reverse complement strand
AGGGTTGTACTTTACATCCTGAACATTAAATTTATACCAGGTAAAGCCTCCATCCTCAGTCAACCAGGAAGCTTCTAACTCAACCGGAATGATAATGCCATTTACCTTCTGTACAGCTTTTATTATTGCTTCCCAATCTGTAGTAACATCATCATTTATATCCCTGTATCTTGGCATTAACACCCTCACCGGTTCGCCCTTTTCATCAAAATAAAAGGTTGCGGAACCCTTGGTGCCGGCATATTCCATTGTTGCCCTGGCGCTCAGGTCATCAATTGCTTCCCAGGTTATATATGGTTTAAGTGCTGCTGTCGGAAACCAGACTATCTCACCAAGAAAACGTTGTAAGGTCGATTCGCTAAGCTTGGGGTGGTCGGCTAAATTCACAACCGGTATCAATCCAGCTAGCTTGATCAACATTTTACCTTCTCCGTTAATGTAATCGTCGCGACCAACAACAGGCAAACCAAACATTGAAGTTTTAACCCGCCAGGTAAACTGAGGTTGTACTGTATTAAAAGATTGTTCCGCTTCTGAATGAATCCACTGATCCTGACTGGGATTAAGTTTCATCACCCCTACCTGCTTTAGGTAAACTGATTGAATATCTTCTTTGCCCACAACACCGCAGTACTTTAGCCACCGTTGGACCGATCCCGGTAAATCAATGATCATCTCTTCTGTAATTATATTGCTTTCAGCACCTTGTTTTGAGAACAATGCTTCAATATCACTGCTGGCTTGCCGGTTAAAACTCCACAACGAATAGCCGATTAGTACGACTATTAAAATGATTAAAGCCAACAGATATTTCAACATTTTGATCGTCTCCTTAAATAGATATTCATTAATTCCACGCTGTAGATTTAGGCAATTGGCATTTTGCAAAGAATTATTCAATTTCACTTAGGCCGTATCTGTTTCCACCGTTAGAGCTGAAAGGGTTAAAGTAACGGCGAAAATCAAGAGGGCATAGCCCAGCCAGACAGATTCGATTGGAAAAAGGGAAGAGATATTTAAGTATGCCTGATTAGCAGCCCAAATCAGCAAAATCATAAGTGTGGTAGCTATCAACCCCTGAATTAACCGTGATACTCTTTTCTTTCCTGCCTGGGGAGCAAATCTGGCCTTACCGGCTTTAAGTGCTTTGCCCAGTGTCCATAGCTTAAAGACTGAGAAAAGGAAAATTAGAGCAACGATGATCGAGAGGATGTTTTTACCCAGAATAATCCTGCCAAAACCGATCGACGGGTAGCCCAGCCATTCAACCCAGTCTGTCAGGATATAGGCAAAAAATGGCCAACTTCTTTGACTGTTTGTAAGGATCACAATGCCGGCGCCCTCTTCCGGGATAGAATGATAATGGCTCATCACTCCGCTACCCTGTCCTCCATGCGAAACAGCAACAGCACCAACGGGAAGATATTCGATCATATGTCCTAGTCCATAAGCATCAAACGCCAGGGAGTAGAAACCAGAAATACTTACTTCTGGTTGATAAAGCAATTCAATGGTTTCAGCCTTTAATGCGCCAAGGTTTTTTATGTAGTCTCCGGTCATACCGGCGGCAACAAAAGCAGCCAGATCCTCCACGCTGGCAAAGAGCCCCCCGGAAGCTTTTTCAGGATATACATATACTGCCTTGGGATTACCTGAAAGATCATAGCCAACCGGAACCGGAGGGTCAAAATCATCTCTCCAATTAAAGCTTGATTGTGTCATACCGAGCGGCAAAAGAATCTCTTCTGCCATGTATTCAGCGAAATCCCGGCCAGTTATATTCTCAATTATCAATTCAAGCAAGTTTATGCTGACATTTGAATAATAAAACGCTGCTCCCGGATCATTAATGGCAACCGCAGTTTTATAAAGCGCTTCATCCAATCCAGGCATAGTTTGATCTGGCTCATAAGTCGTAATTACATCGCCGAGCGGCATGCCGGCACTCAGGCTTAACAGCTGCCGGACAGTGATTTCATTCGTTTGGTAGTCTGACGGTGGGAACTCCCATCCGCCGAGATAATCTACAGCCGGGGAGTCGAGATCGATCATTTCGTTCTCAACCAACTTCATAATACCCCAGGCAGTAAGTGATTTAGAAATTGACTGCACCCGACAGGGGGTATTAGTTGTCATTAATCGTCCGTTTTCCAGATCAGCATAACCATATGCTTTCAACCAGGCTGTTTCGCCTTTATCGACTATTGCCACCGCCACCCCTGGGATAGCATATCTCTCCATCAAAGAAGGAATTCTTTGATCAAGATAATCAGTAAAATCAGCAACAGTTTTTAAGTCGCTTTTAGCCATTGCCTGATTGGTGATACCGTTTAGCAAAACACACATCACTAGAACTGATATAATTAGCGACACATAATTAAGGGTGTCCTTGTACAACAATAACTTCTTCATCTTCTATTACTTCCGGTTATCTCTGAGAACGGCAAGCTCTTCTCTTAGTGCGGTAACTTCCTTTTTTAATGAGCCAATCTGGGACAGAGCCGCCAGAGCAAAGACAAAAGCAATCGGGGCTAATAAACCGACAAACTCCATAATTCAACATCCTTTCTTTTTTATATTTTATAACCCATAAAAAGGGCACAAAAAGGGGTCAGATCTTGCAATAAAACAATAATCAACTTTCAACACCCTAAAATCTATAAAAAAATCTGATTTACTTTACTGGAAACATTATCCTGGTCAAGAGGTCACTTTCCGGAACTTCTTCCGGTGAGTTAAGGTAAAACTCATAAGCTACCCCGGTGGGTTTGTACTGATTTTCCTGCATCCAGGCTGTCATTTGATTATAAGCTACTTCACAGGCAGTATAGGGACCCTTATGGACGCAAGAAACCTGTTGACCTGCAGGTATTTCGCCGGCGTGAATCTCACCTTCCCCAGAGACCGCTTTTGTAATAGTAAAGCCTGCTTCGATATCAAGATCCTGCATGTCGAGATTGAAATAGGCAGCATAGGGCATGAGTGGGTCTGTGCATCCCAACTTCTCAATATAATTGATAATACTTCCATATATCCTCCCTAACTGACTAGGGACTTCCTGGACCGAACTTTTAAAACGAACAGCTAACACCGGTTGTGATTTTTCTTCCTTCAATTCAATTTTATAATCCATGATTTATTTCTCCTTTCTGATTTAATTCATACCCCAATTCTTCGATAAACCTAAGAATATTTTCCTCCATTTGTTGGAGTCCAGGAGTTTCAATAGGAAAGTGCCCAGCATTTTCTAAAATTACCAGCTGCTTGTTAATTTTATGCAGACGATTAAAGAAAAGTTCGCTTATCTCTACTGGGGTCCATAAGTCTTTTTCCGGATGGACTAAAAGCATCGGGCAAATATCAAATTCTTCGGGCTCAATCTCAGGATAAGCTTCTAAAAGGGTTTTGATAAAAGCGATTGATACTTTTGTGCCGCTTGACGTAGGGTCGTTAATCAATAGGTTAAGGAGCTCTTGGTTGTTTACTATAGCTTTCATGTTGGCAACCTTCTTCATAGGTATTAACACTCCGGGCATAATTGCTGATGCAGCATTAAGAAAAGGCCCCATAACACCTGCCATCCATGGATAAATAGCAGAATAGCGTCTCACTTCCATCAGGCGCTGATCCAAGAGGGTAGTCACAATAATGCCTTTTATTTTCCAGTTGAGGCATGCTACTTGGTAAGTGAGCATCCCACCGGCACTAAGACCGAAAAGTATTATTGGTCTGGGATCGTGGTGCTGCTCATAAGTGAGAAAATCATTTACCATCTTAACCCAGTGTTTGTAAGTGATAATCTTGTCATTCATTTTCGTCAGGCCATAGCCTGGCAGATCCAGAGCCAACAGTTCCAGATTAGACCTATGTAACGGGGCGGCAATAAATGAAAGTAATCTTCCATTGCCACCAACACCATGCAACATTACTATGCGTACAGGTGATTTCTCGCATTTATAGTGATCTACATGTACTTCATTGTTATTCCAATTCCAGTAATACTCTAACACCTGGTTTTCACTTAGCCGATTTTCCTTAGGCAAAAGGGCTGGGAATTGCTCTGTCCATGTTTTACTTTCTGAATATAACTCCATCTTTTTTAAAATCATCCTTTCTGTATTGAACAATTAAACACTATAGCCAATTAAGTTCCAATAATATAGGAACCAGCTGTTGGCCAATGCAGCCAATGCCAGTAGGGTGTAGTGAAAGCGGCCTCCCAAAGCCCAGTAACTATTTATCCAGGCTAAGACTGCCATAACAGCGATAACCAGTGTTAAGGCTACTGTAATTAGTGGCAGCGTTAATACAGCGTATAATAATATGTCGAAGTTACCGCTTACTATTTTCATCTGAATCGCCAGAAATCCAACAATGAATAGAGGGTGAAGCAAGGAGATCAGGTTACCGGTGTAGCGAGCAAAGCGGGCCGACTGTGGGGCCTGTTCTGCGCTATCAGACTTTTTCCGTAGGAAGAATCTGCTGATAAAAGTTGTGAGCAAAAAGGTAATAAAGGCAATAACTACAGCAACTTGGAGGATGATATGGAAAGCACTAGTTTCCCACCAGGCTATTTTTTCGTAAGCCACGATCGGCCTTGAGCCCTGAAAAAGGCGATAAGCATTTCCGTTTTCATCAACAGCAAAGGAAGCATACTCGTCTAAGCTTTCCATGCGAAATAAATTTTCATCAGTATTGATCCAGCGGCTATCCGGTGCGTTATCGAACCTGATCATCAGCGAGCCATCTTTATTTGCTGCTACCAGTACATCCCTGCCCAATACTCCCAGTTTCTCGAGAGTGTTATGAGCATGCCAGTTAACCCGGTAAATACCGGCATAATGGTTAAAGTTTACGCTGTTTGACAGAGAAGGATTAATTATCTTCAAATTTGCAGGATAAAAATAATCCATAAACTCCTGTAGAAGTTTTCGTGAAACCTGGGTATCAACAATATTCATTGAAAAAAAGAAGCCGCAG
>CAYTER010000090.1:3523-5025 GCA_964436815.1 uncultured Syntrophomonadaceae bacterium | reverse complement strand
GACAGTTCTTTAATTGCAGCGGCAGTTTTATCAGATCGTTACATCAGTGATCGATTTCTGCCCGACAAAGCCATCGATTTAGTCGACGAAGCAGCGGCTCACCTGCGCACCCAGATCGACAGCATGCCCGCCGCTCTGGACGAAATCACCCGCCGGGTAATGCAGCTTGAAATTGAAGAAGCGGCCCTGAACAAAGAAAAAGATCAGGCCTCACGCGACCGGCTGGAAAAGCTGCAGAAAGAGTTAGCCGAGCTGCGAACTGAAGCCGATGCCATGAAAGCCCAATGGCAGACTGAAAAACAATCAATCGCAAGAGTCCGCTCCATTAAGCGCGAAATTGAAGAAGTGCGCAATGAAATCGAAAAAGCCGAACGCGAGTATGACCTGAACCGTGCCGCAGAATTAAAATACGGTAAGCTAAACGACCTTGAAAGACGTCTCCAGGCAGAGGAAGAACATCTGGCCGGAAAGCAGAAAAACAATATGCTGCTTAACGAAGAAGTAACCGAAACAGAAATAGCCAAAGTCGTCAGCCGCTGGACCGGGGTCCCGGTAAGCCGTCTGCTTGAGGGTGAACGTGAAAAGTTGATCCGCCTTGAGGATATTTTACACCAGCGGGTTATCGGTCAGGACGAAGCGGTTAGCGCTGTTGCCGATGCCGTACTGAGGGCGCGCAGCGGTATCAAGGACCCGAACCGCCCGGTAGGCAGTTTTATCTTTCTCGGACCAACGGGTGTAGGTAAAACAGAGCTGGCACGGACTCTGGCGGAAGCTCTTTTTGATGACGAACGCAACATGATCCGCCTCGACATGTCTGAATACATGGAAAAGCATACCGTGTCAAGACTGGTCGGCGCTCCTCCGGGATATGTCGGTTACGAGGAAGGCGGCCAACTGACTGAAGCTGTCAGGCGCAAGCCTTACAGCGTGGTGCTCTTCGATGAAATCGAAAAAGCTCATTCAGATGTGTTTAACGCCATGCTGCAGATCTTAGAAGACGGCCGCCTGACCGACGGTAAAGGTCGCACTGTCGATTTCAGAAATACGATTGTCATCATGACTTCAAACATCGGCAGCCAGGAAATCCTTGCTTTCCATGAAAAAGGCGGAGATTACGATCAAATGAAAGAAGCGGTACTCAGTTTGCTTCGTCACCACTTCCGCCCCGAGTTTCTGAACCGGGTGGATGAAACTATCGTATTCCGGGCTCTTGAGCGCGAACAGGTCAGTAAAATTGCCGAGCTGCTGCTTAAAAACCTGGCCAGGAGGCTGGCCCAGACAGCGGATCTGACCCTGAAATGGGATGAAGAGGTTGTTGGCTACCTGGCAGAGCGCGGTTATGATCCGGCTTTCGGCGCCAGGCCGCTCAAGCGGGTTATCCAGCAGGAGGTGGAAACACCACTATCGCGCCAGATTATCGCCGGCAAGATCAGTGAAAAGGATCTGGTGACGATCGCCAGGAGCGAAACGGGCATCGAATTCAGGTAGATTTAAGCTATAAG
>CAYTER010000090.1:0-3423 GCA_964436815.1 uncultured Syntrophomonadaceae bacterium | reverse complement strand
TAAGCTATAAGCTTTCACTGGAAACCACTGCTCACGATCGCTTGTGATTGAATTGATACGGCTCATCTAAGGGGTTTCACAGGAAACCTCGTTAGGCAACACTAAGTTTTCGAACTCGGCCCGGCCCTCAAAAATGCTGAAGTGGAAATGCTTCATTTCGAGGGCCGGGTCCTGTTTCACCCCTTGTTTCGCCGTCAATTCTATTACACTCGCTTTATGTTCGCTTACGGTTTCCAGCAAAAGCTTTTTTAAACACTGGAGGGAAAAATATTAAAGAACATTCAGTCGGTAATAATCATTTTAAATATCCGCGTAAGTTGCCAGCGATAGCACCAAAAAAATAACAGTAACAGAGCTTTGGATAATTACATTTATAAACTTTCGACCATCGCAATAAAGTCCTTGCCGGCCTGGTAAGCCTGAGCCAGGGCATCCGGATCCTTCTGCACCGCTCCCAACTCGTCATATCCACGGAAACATAAATTGCCGGCCAGCTTGTGGTTGATGTTATGGAAAAAGACCTTGATAATCTGAATAGCGTTCTCACAGTATTCCTTGCGTTTCAGTGCTCCGACGCAGATAAAAAAGCCCTGGCGGTTGGTATCTTCCGGGATAAACGGTTTCTTCAGGTTATACTTGGCCTGCCACCAGCACTGGAAACGATCAATAAACATCTTTAACTGAGCGTTCATGGAACCGAAAGTAACCGGACTGGCCACCACCAAGGCATCGGCCTCAATCATCTTCGGATAAACAGTCTGCATGTCATCCTTTAATATGCAGCGGCCGTCCTTTTCACAGCGATCACAAGCCTGACAAGGCCTGAATTTGAGATCATTTACTTTAATCAGATCCACCCGCCACCCGGCATCTTCAGCTGCCCGGCAGAACTCTTTCAGTAAAGTCTCGCTATTCCCTCCCCGGCGGGGACTGGATGAAATGGCTAAAAGTGTTTTCATCAACTGATCACTTCCTTTTCCATATTTGGTAAAAGCCTATTGTTTTATCGTTTTTTGTAGGTTAACATATAGAAAGACAAATGAAAATAGCATTTCTCATCAGTTGGAGTGGATTCTTTCATGAACAACGGTTACTATGGACGGCCACGAAAATCTAAAAAGAAATCAGGCTTGCGGTTTTTCATCTTTATTCTACTTTTACTGGCTTTGGCAGTATTGGGCTTTTTTAATTTCACCCAATACCTAGCCCTGCAGTCAATGCGTTCTGATCTTCAGCGAATTGGAGAACAGCTGGAGTTGATTGAAGATGAAAACAGGATGCTCTGGGAACAGTACGACCAAATCGTCGAGGAGAACCTGAAGCTGCGCGAGGAAAACCATATGCTGCGTTCATCTACAGTTATTAATCACGGTAACCGCAGCACCAACCTGGTGGCAATCACCATCGACGACGGCGCCGGACCGGATCTGATCGGAAAAACACTGCGGATCTTAAGGGATCATGATGTCCGGGCTACATTTTTCCCCATGGGTTCCTGGGTCGATAGTGCTCCGGAAGTTTGGAAACAGGCGGTAGAGGAAGGGCATGAGCTGGGAAATCACACCTACAGTCATGCATTTTTGACGACTATCTCCGAAGACCGGGTAAAAGAAGAATTAAACAAATGGCAGAATGCAGTTGATAATGCGCTGGGCTATAATTACCAGACTTACTTTTTTCGTCCACCGGGCATGGACGGGTTCACCTCGCCACAAAGCAGCACCGCAAAACGCTACAAGGAAATTATCGCGGATAAAGGCATGTTCGCAATATTGTGGGATGTTGAGCTGGTTTATGCTTTACGCAACGAAGTATCAACGCCGGCCCGGATCACTGAACATGTCCTCTCTAATGCCAAAGGCGGCAGCATCGTCCTCCTGCACTTCAAGGAAAATGACATTACCGCCCTGCCGGATATCCTGGCCGGCTTACGCCGCCGCGGACTGGAACCCTGTTCGCTGAGTGAGCTGTTACTGGCCGGAATGGAAACCTGAGATCGGCTTTTGCCTACTGGCTCATTTCATAAACATCCTTTAAAGCAAGAACATGCTCACTCCATATGTTAGTGAACCGGTCATAATCAACGGCCGGTTTTTTGATCATCTGATGCAGAAACTCCATCTGGGCGTCGCTGGTACTGGCCTTGCTGTACAGATTCAGAGCAAATTTTGAGAAATCACGGACCATGAAATCAAATATCTGATCGACCAGCGATTCATCGAGTCCATATATTTTTGCATTCTCCAGGATTAACTGGCCATAAACCACCAGGGTAAACATTTCGCCAAGCGAAAGCAGAAAATCGGTATCACGCTGCTGATCGGCATCCGGTGTCGCAGCAGCCAGGAAAGCTTTGAGCAAATCAATTTGTTCTTTAAATACCGCAATGTTCGGCAGATCGTAAAGGTTATAGGCGGCAGAATAATCATGAAAACGGATTTTCCCGAGTCCCCTGGTCGGTCCCTGATCGAAGAGAAAATCATCATTACGGGCACGATCCTGCCGGCCCACAGGGTCGTACTCCTGCGGGTTAAAGAAGTAATTGGCCATAAACTTGACGATCAGGGCAATGTTTACATGCACAGTTCCCTCAAGTTTAGGCAGGGCGCGGATATCGCGGGCAGCCATTTCAAAGTAGGTGTCGCGTTCAAATCCTTTGGCGGCGATGACATCCCAGAGCAGGTTTACGACCTCCTCGCCCTGGGTGGTGACCTTCATTTTAACCGTGGGATTATAAAGTAAATAGCGCCGGTCATCGGCAGAAGCAACGCGCATATAGTCTGCCGTGCGCAGGGCGAAAAGCTTCATGGCCGTAAGGCGGGAATAGGCATCAACGAACATCTGCTTAACATGGGGGAAATCAGTTACCTTCATGCCATACAGGATACGATTCGCGGCATGGTTCAGCGCTTCATAAAAAGCGTGAGTGCAGATTCCGATCGAAGCCCAGCCAAGATTATATTTGCCCACATTGACCGTATTGAGGGCCGAATCCCATGCTTCCTGACCGCGGGACAGGATTTCATCATCGTTAATCGGGTAATCGCGCAGGATAAAATCGGCCACATAGGACTGGGAGTTGACCACATTTTTTACCAGCTCATAATTTTTATGGCTGTAGTTAGCCACAAAAAACACGTACTCGCCACTGTCGGAAAACTTGCCGAAAGTGGAAACCATCTCGGCGATATTACCGTTGCCGATGTAGTACTTTTCGCCGTTAGCCCGGTAAGTGCCGTCCGGCTGCGGTGTAAGCGACATTTCTGTCGAATAAACATCGGCGCCGTGATTCCGCTCGGAAAGGCCGAAGGCAAAAACCTGCCCCTCTTTCAGGAGGCGGGCAGCCCGCTCTTTCTGCGCTTCGTTGCTGCCCATCCAGATCGGGCCCAAACCGAGAATTGACACCTGCCAGGTATACCAGTA
>CAYTER010000089.1:0-5219 GCA_964436815.1 uncultured Syntrophomonadaceae bacterium | reverse complement strand
AGCCCTTTCCGGAAAATCTCGATCACTACATAATTAACCAGCAACTCCATGATTTCCGGCGGGATGGAATCGAAGAGCTCGTTTAACATGGCCATTTCCTGGGGCATTTCATCTTCCATGCCGAAAGCCTTGATCAGCTCAGGCCCATATAGGGCGAGGTTTTCTTCAACCTTGCCCATGATCTGCCTCATCGCCTCATAATCCATGTCGCCGGCTGTCATACCCATGATCATGCCGAAACCTTTGGCCATACCTTCAATTTCCGAAGGGGGCACTTTGGCAACTTCTGCTTTCGTTTCTTCAAGATCTTTTAAGAACTGCCCGGCCATCTGGTCGTGAATCGGCGTCACGGTTAAGTGGATGCTGCGCGGAATATTCATATGGGCAATGCCCCGCTGCGGGTTCACATACCACCCTTTTTTCAGCAAGGCATCACTTAAGGTATACAGGTTAACATCGTCCGCGGTGAAGGCGATTACCGGTGATCGCGGCCGGCCCATGATCTTGAAGCCCATCCTGGTCAAACCAGCGGTGATCTGGTTCCTGGCCTTAAGCAGCCGGCGGGCCAGATCCATATAGCCTTCTTCTCCCAGAAAGTGCAGCGCCGCCCAGGTTGCCGCCACCGGACCGGCCGACCGGCTGGACAACACCCCCGGGTTGACGATCGGATACCCCGGCCAGCGCAGGTTAGCATACTGGGAGAGCATCTTGCTGAAGCTCTTGCGGAAAAGAACAATTGAAGCGCCGATGCTTGTATAGGCAAATTTGTGCGGATCCATTGAAATCGAGGAAACGCCCGGAATCGTAAAGTCGAAAACCGGAATCGGTTCTCCCAACTTCCGGAGCAGCGGCAGAATAAAGCCGCCGACACAGGCATCAACATGGAACCAGATCTCATTTTCCTCGGCGATCCGGGCAAATTCCTCGATCGGGTCGAGGGTGCCGAAAGGCCAGTTGGGGACCGAACCGACAATCATGGCCGTGTTTTCCGTAATGGCCGACCTGATTGCTTCCGGGTCGCCTTCCAAGGTTTCCTCATTCACGGGGACCCTGATCACGTTCAAGCCCATGTATTCGGCCGCCTTGTCATAACAGGGATGCCCGGTTACCGGCATTACTATTTCCGGGATCTGAAAACCTTTCCTGATGAAAAAGCGGTCCCGTGCCGCTTTAACGGCCAGGAACACACTTTCCGTGCCGCCAAAGGTGAAGGTGCCCACCGCCTCTTCGCCGGCGTTCATCAGCGATTTGGCAATATCGATAACCTCTTTTTCCAGCTTTATTGGACCCCGAAATTCCGTGAAATCAAGGAAATTTTTGTCCATGAACATCGAGAAGGCCTGCTGCGACACCTCCTTTAGCTCTTTAACTCCCGGTTCAAAGGCGATGGTAAACAACTTGCCGCTGTGGGGATCGGCGTCGAGACTGGCAAACTTCTCCAGCTTCCCCATAACTTCAGTTTGTGTTAAAGCTTTATCCGGCAAACCCATCACAGACACCCCTTTTTTATAAAATATAGCCTCACGGCTCATTGCCCATATTAATAGAGGCCTGAAATACAGGCAGGCTGAACAGCAAATAGTCTAAAGCATCATGCTCGCTTTGCTTACTGTTATCCGGTATATAAGCCTGAGTACAAAATTTCATTTAAGTAAATGATAAGGGAGCTGCAGCTGGTGCCTGGTTGCCATGGTCGCAAGAAGGAAGAGGGAGGGGGCTGTACTGAAGGCTGCTAACAGCCTGGCGCAGCAGGTAGTTTAATCATAAAGAATTCCATCTCCTGAGGGAATGATACCACTTATTGCAGGCCCGAAACAAGCCTCCTTCAGTTTAAGATTTTAAGCTTGATAGCTACCAGGTTTATCATAAGGCAAGAGGATTTCAACCATATAGTATTTGTTTTCCTAAATTCAAGGGATCGCAACCCATCCCCTTATTTAGCGATCATAACACGCTCCCTCAGGCTAGGAGCCTTCAAATTTCCTCCTCCTCAGGCTAGGAGCCTTCAAACTTCCTCCCCCTTGAGGGGGGAGGATTGAGGTGGGGGTGAAAAGAATTAACATTATAAAGAAAGATAAAGGAAGCATTATTTTACATACTTAACCGGCTAAGGAGTGGTCAAAGATGACCGGACATGTCCGCACAGGTGACTTCCCGGAAGCCCTGGTGAAAATACTGCTGACAATCATGGAGAAAACCCCGGGTGGCGGCGCCACCATCGACGACTTAAAAGAAGCCTACCGCGAAACCCGCGACTGCTATCCCAGTGATCGCACCATCTACCGCGCCATCCGCCGCCTAAACCTGTTCTTCGATCCCCTGGCCTACGGTGAAGACCCGGAAACAGAACCTGACCCGCCCGATACCGTTCCTGGAGGCGATGACGGCGGTACAACTGATAACCCGCCGGCTGAGCCTGCGGATGTTTCCCCGGCAATACCCCCCGTTATCCAGTCCCGCCGTATCAAGGGCAAAACCCGCTACAGCTATACCGGGGATTTTCCAACAGCCGGTATCGACACCAACCAGGTACTGCTGATGACGCTGAGCCTCTATACACAGCAAAAAGGACTCCTTAAAGACCACTTCGAAACCGTAATCAAAGCCCTCTTCCGCGACCTGCTCGACAGGAACGCCGTCCCTGATCTCTTCGGCGAAATCAAGGAACACGTCCATGTTTCCGGCTTCGGGCCGGCCGATCCCGGCAAAAACCTCCAAAAAATCCAGGAAATTTTACGGGCTATCCGCAATCGCAAAAGAATCCGCCTTGAATACCTGCGCTCCTACGACGGCCTGCTCACCCGCCGTGAAATCGAACCTTACGGCCTGATCAGCCGCTTCAACAACTGGTACCTGGTTTCCCACTGTCTCACCCAGCACAAAAAACGTATCTTTATGCTCGACCATATCAAGTACTTGGAAGTAATCGAAACAGGCACCTTCGACTGGCCTGAGGGCTTTTCTGTCCACGATTTTTACGGCAGCGCCTGGGGTGTCTGGACCAACGGCGAGCAGAAGCCCCAAAAAGAAACCGTTTGCCTGAAAGTAACCAGGGGATTGGCCGAACGCTTCCGCCAGGTTAACTTCCACGATTCCCAGCAGGTTTCAATGCTGCCTTCAGGCGAAGCCCGGGTTACCTTTACCGTGACCGGCGTGAAAGAGATGGTCCCCTGGCTGATGAGTTGGGGCGACAGCATAGAAGTCTTAGAGCCTCCCTGGCTGCGGGAAGCCCTGGTCGAAAGCTTCAAGCAGGTCCTGCAAAAATATTAGCCCCGAAAAACGCCTGTTCCCCCGCCATCTGACACGCATATGTCACACCGCCTCCCTATAATGGACATAGCTCTAATAATGCCTTAAAGGAGGCTGTCCATTATGGCCCTGAACCTTAAAGAATTCATTAGTACCCTTGAGGTCAAAGCCCCGCTATCCAGCGACAACCTTATTATCTTTCCCCTCGTCTGCCCGCAGCAGGCTCCCTCACCGACAGGAGAACCCTTCTCCTACCTGCTGCTCGAAGAAGCTTTAGCCTCTAGCAGTTTCGAGATCGGCGAGGTAAACGAAGCGGGCGACGTCAACACCGTGGTGATCACCAACCTGACCGGCCTGCCAGTCCTCATCCTCGACGGGGAAGAGATCCTCGGCGCCAAGCAGAACCGCATGGTTAACGCCACCACCCTGGTTGCTGCCGGCCTGAAAACGCATGTCCCGGTCAGCTGTGTCGAACGGGGACGCTGGCGCTTCGTCTCGGAAAAGTTCGACCGTTCCGGATCCTTCGGCTACAGCACTCTGCGTCGCCAGAAAAGCGAGCAGGTCTATTTCAGCCTGTGTGCCAACCAAACCTACAGCGCTGACCAGGGGGCGATCTGGAACGAGATCGACCGCAAGCAGGCCACCATGGGCAGCCGCTCGGATACCGATGCCCTGCATGATGTCTACGACAACCTGGAAGATGAGATTGCCATAATAGTAAGCACCCTTAAGTCAACCCCGGGGCAGTGCGGTCACCTGGTTTTCATTAACAACCGCTTCGCCTGCCTCGATCTCTTCGATCAGCCGGACACCCTGCAGAAGCTCTGGCCCAAGCTGGTCAAGAGCTACGCCGTGGAAGGGCTCGAAGCAAAGCGTGAAAAAGCCGACTCCGGCCAGCCCGATCCGGCCGCTATCCTGAGCGCTATCGCCGACAGCGATTGCATCGCTTATCCCTCTGTCGGCCTGGGACGCGACCTGCGCCTGACCGGCGGCGGCATCATCGGGGCGGGCCTGGCTGTCGATGATCGGATTGTCCACTTAAGCATATTTGAAAAAGTCGAGGAAGGAAGCGCCACAAACCAGGGCCGTATCTTCCGCCCGGCCTATCGGCGGAGGAATCTGGACTGATGGAAACTATCAAGGTTACTGCCGGTTCAAAAACTGTCATCCTGGCCGGTGCACTGGCCGAAATCATAAAAAAACACCGGCAGGCGGAGCTGCAGGCCCTCGGGCCGGAGGCGCTGAACCAGGCGGTCAAGGCGATCGCCATCGCCAGGGATTTCGTAGCCCCGCGGGGCCTCGACCTGGTTTTTACGCCTGCACTTGCAGATGTCCAAATCTACGGTGAGATGCGCCCTGCGATCAAGCTGCGCGTGAAAACACGGGAAGCAGATTAACGAGGCTGATCAGTCTTTCCCATGATATTACCCCCGCGTGCCATAAAATGATTTTAAATCAGACTACCTGACGATGAGAACGTTAGTGCAGCCTATATGTGCAACTTTGTTGCTGACGCTGCCCAGGAAAAGTTCTTTTACGCCCCTGAGCCCCCTGCTGCCGATGGCAATCAGGTTGTAGCCACCGCTGGAGGCTAAATCGCAGATCACATCTGCCGGCGATCGTTTTCCATCGACCACCTCGGTGATAACTTTTAGCCCTTTATCCCTAAAAGGTTGCGCAGCCTCGTTTACAATCCGCTCTGCTTCCAATTTCAGCTGCTCGCTAATAACATTCTTGATTTCAACCTTGTAAGGGGTATTTGCCATATAGCTATAATCATCATGCTCGATCACATTTAAAATGGTTACTTCTGCTTGTAAAGCTGAGGCAATCGTTAACACTTCCTCAACGAGCCTCTCCATAGTTTTAGAACCATCGGTTGCCAGTAATATACGGTACATGCTCTCCTGCCTTTCCCGTTAGCGTTTTATTGATTATCTTCAATTCAACAAAACCTAGTTAATTCCTGC
>CAYTER010000088.1:0-5314 GCA_964436815.1 uncultured Syntrophomonadaceae bacterium | reverse complement strand
AACCCTCCCGCAGTCACCAGTCCTGCATTTTACTCTTGATGACGGCTCCTGGTTTGCTGTTCGCCCCTCGGGCACTGAACCGAAAGTTAAGTTTTACCTTGCTGTCTCCGCACCCGTGGCTGCCGAAGCAGATCAAAAAATGATAAATCTTCACGAAGCAATTCTGGCAAATAAATAGCTTGACCAGTTGTAGCAGTCATGGTATATTCTGAATATCAGAATGATGAATTACTGAAATGATGATTTTATTGATGAGGTGTTTAGATGGTTTCGATTCAAATTAATGAAAGAGGACAGCTTACAATTCCGAAAAAAATGCGGGAACAAGCAAATATTCGACCTAGTGATGAAGTAAACATAAAAGTTGACAAAGAAGGTCAAATCATTATATCTAAAAGAAATATTTTTGATGAACTCGACGATCTCATCAAACGGGACTTAATAAATGAAGGAGTAGCACCTTACGAACTGAAAGAAAAAATGGCTGAAAGAAAAAAAGAGTTAGCAAAAGCTCTGAACCGGATTGTTGACGATGTGGATCAGGAAATAGCAGCGGAAAAATTTACAACGTACGAAGAACTGAGTAAAGATCTTGAATGATGCAAAAGCTTATACTGTAATAATCCCGAATAGTGTAAAGAGTGATCTGAAATCTTTAGACAAAAAAGTACAGAAGAAAATACTTGAGATCATAAAGCAAATTGCAGAACGTACGGAAGAAGGAGAAAAATTATCCGGCCCACTTAAAGCTCTATACAAAATTAAATTTAGTTTTGCCGGTATTCAATATCGCATCATATACAGGATAGATGAACTTCAAATGGTTATTTGCTTGATATTAGTAGGAACCAGAGAAAATTTTTACTTAAAGCTAAAACAAAGGCTGAATTGAGTTTGGTAAATACTTCCGATAAAGTAGACATAGTTATAGTCGGGGCAGGTGTGATCGGCCTCGCCATGGCGGCTGAACTCTCTATCTTAAATGAGAATGCAATGATTGCCCTGGTCGAAAAACACGATAGCTTCGGGCAGGAAACTTCATCGCGCAACAGCGAAATTATCCATGCCGGCATCTATTACCCGACCGGCAGCCTCAAGGCACAACTCTGTGTCGAAGGAAAAGAGCTGCTTTACAGTTTTTGCAACCGTTACAGTATCCCGCACCGCAAAACCGGCAAGCTGATTGTTGCCAACAACCCCGAAGAGCAAGACTCTCTTGAAACTCTTTATAGGCAAGCCCTGGCGAACGGAGTATCCGACTTAGAAGAATTAAGCGAACAACAAATTGCGCGTCTTGAACCGCACATCAAAGCCAGGTGGGCACTGCTATCCCCCTCAACCGGTATTATCGACTCTCACGCCCTGATGAACCGCCTGGAGCAAATTGCCCTGCAAAACGGGGTATTGATCGCCTATTGCCACTCGCTTGATGCGATCGAGCCCGTCAGCGGAGGCTACCGGCTGCAGCTGACCAACCCCGATTTCAGCACAGACGAAATAGAAACCTCCTGCCTGATAAACTGCGCCGGCCTTTATGCTGATCAGGTCGCTGCCCTGGCCGGCATTAATATCGATCAGGAGGGTTACCGGATCAAACCCTGTAAAGGCGAGTACTTCAGTTTGCCGCCGGCTAAAGCCGCCCTGGTTGATCATCTGATTTACCCGCCACCTTTGGCTGAACTTACCGGTTTGGGTATTCACCTGACTAAAACTCTCGACAATCGCCTGCGCCTGGGGCCAAATGCCGTTTATACCGAAAACCTGGAAGATTATAGCGTCGATGCGGCCAACGCCGCTGAATTTCATAAGTCTGTAGAAACGTTTTTACCCTTTGTCAGGGAAGAGGATCTCGAGCCGGAGATGGCCGGTATCCGGCCGAAACTTTCCGGACCGGGTGAACCCTTTCGCGATTTTGTGATCCGGGAAGAAAGCGAGCGCGGCCTGCCAGGCCTGATCAACTTAATCGGTATCGAATCGCCCGGTTTAACCTGCTGCCTGAGCATCGCCCGCAAGGCTATCGCTTTAATATAAAAAAGATTAATTCTGCACAGCTAAAGTTAAGGAGCTGTAAAAAGATTGCCATTGTTAACCCTCTCAAAAATCAGCAAAGCCTACGGAGTCGACGTGATTCTCGACTCTGTTTCTATGCAGATCCAGCCCGGCGAGAAGGCTGGCCTGATCGGCCCGAACGGATCAGGTAAAACGACCCTAATGCGTATTATTACCGGTGATTTGGAAGCAGACAGCGGTGAAGTTCATCTCACCCGTGATGCGCGCATCGGCTACCTGACCCAGGAACCGCCTGAAATTAAGTCAGCCACTTTGCGCAGTCATCTCGAGTATCCGCTGCGTCATATTTATAAACTGAAAAAAGAACTGAATGCGCTGGCTGAAAAAATAGCCAGCCAGGCAGAAACAGCAGGTCATGCAACGGATCATACTCCCGCTTACAGTCAGTTGCTCGAGCGTTACGCAGCCCTGACGGCCCGGTTTGAAGACGAAGATGGTTACCAGGTTGAAAGCAGGCTTAACGGGGTAGCCCGAGGCCTTGGATTTACCGAAACAGATTTTAGCCGCGACATCTCAACCTTCAGCGGCGGCGAAAAAACCAGGGCCCGCCTGGCCGGTTTGCTGCTGCAGGATCTTGACCTCCTGCTGCTTGACGAACCGACCAACTTCCTGGATCTTTCCGCACTCGAATGGTTAGAGAAATACCTGCGGGACTATAAAGGGGCAGTGCTCGTGGTCAGCCATGACCGTTATTTCCTGGACCGGGTCGTGGAAAGGATCTTTGCTTTAAGCAAACATCACCTCAAATCATATAAAGGAAACTACAGCTCATACCAGCAAAAACTTGAACATGAGCGTTTGAGCCAGCAGCGGGATTACCAGAAGCAGCAGCTTCTGAAAAGCAGGGAAGAGAGGCTGGTTCGTGAAGCCAAAGCTGATGAAAGATCCAAGCGCCAGGCACGCAGTCGCCAGAAGCGGCTCGATAAACTGGTGGAAATTGAACGCCCCGATGGCGGGCAGGGTTTTTCGCTCGGGATAAAGTATAGCGGGCGCAGCGGGCGGCTGGTCGTCGGTTTTGATGCTGTCAACCTTTCGTTTGATCAATCAAACCTGTTCAGTAACCTCTCATTTGAGATTCGCTGGGGAGATCGGGTTGCCTTGATCGGACCTAACGGTGCCGGTAAAACTACGCTGCTCAAAATGATTGCCGGTGAGCTTGAGCCTGATTCCGGTTCAATTCGTCTTGGCCCGGCAGTGAGGGTGCTCTATTTTTCACAGGAGCAGGAGCAGCTGCAGGGCCAACGGACCTTGCTGGAAACGATCACTGAAGCCTCAGAGCTAGATCCAAAAGCAGCCCGCAATCATCTCGGGCGCTACCTTTTCCGCGGCGATGTTGTCTTTAAAAATGTGCGCGATCTGAGCGGTGGGGAGAAAAGCCGCCTGGCTTTAGCCCGCCTGGCTTTGGGCAGCGGCAACTGCCTGCTGATGGATGAACCGACCAGCCATCTTGATTTGCCGGCTTTGGAAGAACTTGAAAAAGTGCTGAAAGAGTATCCCGGCACCCTGATTGTTGTTTCTCACGACCGCTACTTTTTAAAAGGCCTGGCCAACCGGGTTTTTAGCCTCTCGGATAGGGGAAGCCTGGAGGTTTTTGATGAAAGTTTTGAAGCATTCCTGGAGTTAAAAAACAGCTCGCCAACAATAGAATCGGCGTCAGCAAACAATCTAGTTGCTGAGAAGCGCCGAAGACAGGAAGAACATCTAAAAAAGCAACAGAGAGAAAGGGAAATACGCCGCCTCAAGGGCCGTCAGAATCAGGTTGAAGCAGAAATTAACCTAAAAGAAGCGGAAATCTCAAAATTAGAGGAGACCCTATCAAACCCCGAACTGTATGGGGATCACAACTGCCTGGCCGGACTGGGCGTCGAATTGGAACAAGCCCAGGTTGATTTGAGCAAACTGTTGGAAGAGTGGGAAGAGCTGGCCACTATCCTAGCGGCAGACAATTCCTAATTTTTCTGCCGCCTTTTTCAAACATTGATCGCCGGTAACAAGATCTGCCTGCCTTCTCATGCAAACAAGCAGGTATGAAGCATCATATATAGGATGGTTAATCTTGCAAGCTAATTCGTTGGCTTCCTCAAATAAGCTCGATGCGGGGATAAACTCATTTACCAACTCACTACAGTTAATTAATATTTGACGAGCTAAATCAGCACTGAATGGCTCAAAACAGCGGTACTTCCACATTACGTTGGCTATTTCATAAAGATATAGAGAAGGGGCGAGGATTACCTTCGCCTTTTTCAGGGTGTCGGCTATACTTTTACTGTTAGGGCGAGCTAAAGCCAATTCTATTGCTGCACTTGAATCGATTACTATCATCGCTCTCGGTCTTCCCTGATTAAAAGAACCGGATCGGGTAAATCGCAACTTATTTCAGGAGCAGTTTTAAGCATCCTCTCGATTAAAAGGTTTTTTTGCTGATCGCGTATGCTGTCCATTGCTAAAGATTTTTCAAGCAAATAGATAGTTTCCCTGGTGATGCTAGTGCGTTTTTCTTTTGCCAGCTCCGCTATTTTTTTATAGATATGCTCAGGTAGATTTCTTACCTGCAAAGTGGGCATCTTTCAAACCTCCCTTATTTAGTCACTTAATTATAGCTAATTTGCTATGTGCATGCAATATGCATTCACTCATACTGTGCATTTACTCATACGATGCTCACAATATTTGCCTGTTACAATAAGGGTAGGGTATAATTTTCGCAGTATCTCGCTCTAGTAAAGGACAATGGGGAAAAATCCATGCAACAGGCAGAAGCTTACATTACCACCAGAACGGAAGCTGAAACGGCCGCCCTGGGCGAAATATTCGGACGGAACCTCGATCGGCCGCTGGTCATAGCCCTGCAGGGCGACCTCGGCGCCGGTAAAACTGTTTTCGTGCGTGGCGCTGCCCGCGGCCTGGGCATAACCGGGCAGATAACCAGCCCGACCTTTGTTTTGCTTAAAATCTACAATGGCCGGTTAGCCCTTTACCATTTTGACTTTTACCGCCTTTCGGAAGCAGAAGATCTGCTTGAACTTGGCTTTGCCGAATACCTGCCCGGTGAAGGCGTGGCCTTTATCGAATGGGCTGAGCGCTTACCCGAACTTTTGCCCGATGAATTCGTGCAAATTACCATCGAGCGCTTTTACGATGAAAAAGGCGAGGGACGCCGCCTGATTTTTCATCCTAAAGGTGAAGCCGCATCCACTCTCCTGGAGGCATTTATCGAAACAATCACCTGGCGCACCGATGG
>CAYTER010000087.1:2507-5417 GCA_964436815.1 uncultured Syntrophomonadaceae bacterium | reverse complement strand
AACAGACCAAGCTGCTGATGGATAACGGGTTTATACCGGAGGCGCCGAAAGAGTAAATACTCGGGTCAATTAGAAAAGAGATTGTCAATATTTGTTTTACCGGTCTCAGATAAAGCGTTAAATATACAGACCCTCCCCGGAATCGACTGGGGAGGGCTTTATTTAAAGCGGATTATCTTGACACATTTTAGCTAATGCTCATATAATTCAGCAAAGGAGGCGTATCCTATGCATAAGGTAACGCTGATCAGGGGCGATGGCGTGGGCCCGGAAATCTCCGAAGCTGCTCTGCTGATCATTGAGGCTGCCGGAGTCAAGATTGCCTGGGACGAGGCTATTGCCGGAGGGGAAGCAGAAATAAAGCAGGGCACGCCGCTGCCAGCAAGAACTAAAGAATCGATCGAACAAAACGGGGTGGCTTTAAAAGGACCGCTTACCACCCAGGTGGGCAAAGGTTTCCGCAGTATCAATGTTGCCCTGCGCCAGGAATTCAACCTTTTTGCCAATCTCCGTCCTGTTAAAAGTTTTCGTGGCGTAAAATCGCTTTTCCAGGATCTCGATCTGATCGTGGTCCGCGAAAACACTGAAGATCTCTACTCCGGCGTGGAGCATAAAGTCGGTGAAGATGCCGCTGAAAGCATCAAGATCATTACCCGCAAAGCCTCTGAAAAAGTCGCCCGCTATGCTTTTAACCATGCGGTGCAGTTTAATCGGAAAAAGATCACTGCCATCCATAAAGCAAATATTATGAAGTTAAGCGACGGTCTCTTTCTTGAAGCAGTCAGCCATATTGCTAAAGATTATCCGCAAGTAAGTTTTAATGATCTGATTGTTGATAACGCAGCGATGCAGCTGGTTTTAAACCCTTATCAGTTTGATGTTATTTTAGCGCCCAACTTATACGGGGATATTCTTTCTGATTTATGTGCCGGCCTGATCGGTGGGCTCGGCTTGACACCCGGGGCCAATATTGGGGAAAAAGTATCGATCTTTGAGCCGGTTCACGGCAGCGCTCCAGATCTGGCCGGGAAAAGAGTGGCTAATCCGACAGCAATGATCCTCTCGGCCGTGTTTATGCTGCGTTACTTAGGCGAAGGAGTGTCTGCGGACCGGATAGAAAAAGCTTTGTCAGCAGTAATCGAGGAGGGGCGCTTCACCACCCCTGACCTTGGTGGTGGCAGCAAAACGATGGAGATGGCAAGAGCGATCGCTTCGAAACTGGATACCGTTTGACAAAAATCATCAAGTTAAAAACTGCTGATCAGACCAAGGGCATGGCGCATCAGCAGGCTGACATCTCTCACATCGATCAGTCCGTCACGGTTAACATCGGCAGTAATGAGCAGGCTTTCCGAGAGAAGGCGCAGCTGCAAAACATGCTGTTGCGCCAGGATAACATCTTCGATATTAATCCGCCCGTCGCCGGTTAAATCGCCTAAAAAAGTTGGGGTGACCGGGATTGCGCTCCCCGCATCTCTTCCCACTGTAACTGTGCAGTAAGCAGCAGCAAGGCCGTCAGCGGTCTTAACAGAGATTGTGGCCTGTCCGCTGCCGTGAGCAGTTACCAGCCCGTTTGCACTGACTGTGGCCACTGCACCGTTGCTGCTGGCCCAGAGCAGCTCAACTCCTGAGAGCTCCGGAGGAGATACCCGGGCAATCAACATTTCTATTGCCCCGATTTCCAGAACGAGATGTGTTTTGTCCAGCGTTATGCCAATTACCGCTTCCGCAGGCTCCACAGGCGTCCAGCGCAACCAGCTCTCAATCTGATCAATATTAATATTGTTCAGATGAGGGCCGCCGCTTACCTGCTGGTTTTCGTAGGTAAAAGAGTGGATAGCCACTACCCTGTAAGAACCTGCTGCCTGGTTATAGACAATGACCGGGCTGCCGCTGCTGCCACCGCTGGTGAAGGCGTCGTAAAACAAGCAATTTTCATTCTGGAACAGCGCTGTTCCTTCGGCCAGCCATTGCCCCTGGCTCGGTGAACCCCTGATAAATCCCGGATAGCCAATGACTGAAACCTTATCCGGCATAAGGTTAAATTGTAACGGCATAAAAGTCTTGATTCCGGTAAACGGTTCGTTAAAGAAAAGGGCAGCGTAATCATGGCGGATCAGGTTTTCGCGATCATCAGAACTTTCATAGAGCTGGAAAGATTGGTTGATTTCCGTTCTGGCTGCATCTTTAGTGGAAAAAGGCCGGTAACTTTCCGGCCATATAGTTTCATACTGTCCCGGTGAGAATCTTGCTCTTATGTGCCGGCCGCCCATCCTGGTCGAGTATAAATTGTGGGCGTTGGTCAGGGCGGCATAGGGGCTAATCAAAAATGCGGTGCCACGGATATACTCCGAACTGAAATCAACAGCCAGCAGGCCGATATTATAGTAAGGGTAACTGCTGCTTAACCCGTGATCGACAGCGGTGCGGTTATCAGTCAGGGCATTGAGGTTTGGCTGGCTAACCGGCAATCCGGTCAGGATTAAATCATTTTTCCATGCATTAGAGGCGGAAAAAAGTTGGTGTTTTTCAATATTATCAAGCATTTTTTGCTCAGGTTCGAGCATTAACACCGCAGATTGCCGGGCATCATCACCCGGGTATTCAATCCATTTATACATTTCGCCGTCGATGATCTGTAAAACCAGCCTTGGGGCATCTTTTACGGCCAAAGAAGGGATGCTCACCATAAACTGATCTGCCGGGCTTTTTCCCGAGGCGCTCAGGCAGGGATTAAGGGCTAAGAAGAGGCAGGCCAGGAGCAGGATTGCTATAAACCCTGGTCTGGTCAGGATTAAACGTTTTCTCACTTAATTCTCCGCTGGTTATTAATTTTTAAGTGCCGTAACGGTAGTCAAAATATAACAAAAATATTAAATAAATGCAAGTGCCGGAACCAACTTAGGCCGA
>CAYTER010000087.1:0-2407 GCA_964436815.1 uncultured Syntrophomonadaceae bacterium | reverse complement strand
TTTATCACCGCCCGCTGGAGGGATGATCATGAAGGCTAGTGTTATCTACATCGCTATTTTTCTATACTTTATAATCGGCAGTTTGCTGGCCCGGCAGGCAGGGCGGACTTCCGGCAAAGGGGTTCAGGATTTTTTCCTGGCCGGGCGTTCGCTTGGCGGTCTGGTGGCTGCGCTGACTTACAGCGCAACAACCTACAGCGCTTTTATGCTGGTTGGTTTGGCAGGTTTCACCTATATAGGAGGAGTAGGGGCTCTAGGCTTCGAACTGATCTATCTGTCCGGGTTAGTACTGGTAGCCTTCTTTGGGCCACGTTTTTGGCTGGTTGGCAAACGCTTCAACTATTTAACCCCCACAGAAATGCTCGGCGATCGCTACCAGAGTAAGGCGGTGGCTGCAGTTTCGGCCATAGCGGCTGTAATTTTTCTGATCCCCTACAGCGCTGTCCAGTTAATCGGGATCGGCGCTCTGCTGGAAGGAATTTCAGGCGGCAGTATACCCTACCTGGCCGGGGTGGCTATCGCTGCTTTTATCGCTGTTTACTGGACATGGAGCGGAGGTCTTAAAGCTGTAGCCTGGACTGATTCTCTGCAGGCTGCGGTAATGCTGACCGTTGCCATTCTTTCAGTCATTTTTATTGCCTATCGAGGGTTTGGCGGATTTGGCGGGATGTTTAGTCAGCTTGAAGCTGAATACCCGGCCTGGCTGGCAGTCCCCGGCCCCGGCTTTTTTAATGCCAAAGCTTTTGTCGGCCTGACCCTCCCCTGGTTTTTCTTTTCCCTTTCAAACCCCCAGGTCAGTCAACGGCTCTTTGTCCCGCGCTCACTGAGCCAGATGCGGGTCATGGTCATGGGATTCCTTGTTTTCGGATTTATCTACACCCTTGTGTCCATCCTCTGGGGATTTTCAGCCCGTTTGCTGCTGCCTGATCTTGCTCTGGCTGACAGCGCCACCCCGGCTCTGCTGGGGTTGCCCATTGTTCCTTCCTTCCTGGCAATAATGGTCATGCTGGGGATCAGCGCCGCGGCAGTATCGACCGTAAACTCGATTATATTAACCCTTTCTTCCATGGTCTGCCGTGATGTTTATAAAAATTTGTCCGCAGATGCAGTTGAGGAAAAAGAACTCTTAATCGGCAAGATGTTTGTGCCGCTTTTTACGGCATTGATTGTTGCCTTTGCCACATTAAGATTAGATTTAATTGCCGCCCTGTCCGTGGCTTCTTCCGCCGGGCTTCTGGTGATGGTTCCGGCTCTTTTTGGCAGTTTTTTCTGGAGAAGGGGAACAGCAGCCGGGGTGTTGTCCAGTATCATAGCCGGCGGAATTGTAGCCACAATATTTCAATATGGCGCGATCAGGCCGTTTGGCCTCTGGCCTGGAGTATGGAGCGGTTTAGTTGCGGTAACCCTATTTATCGTAGTGAGTCTCTTTACCAGAGCGCCTGAAAAAAAGGCGGATGAATTTATCGGTTATCTTTCAGCCGAGCTGGGGCGGAAAAAAATAATCTGAACGGAGGATAACCCTTAAATGCCAATCAACCAGGCTGCGCTGAAAGCGGAGCAGCTAGCAGAAAAATTAAGAGCAGCCGGTAAAGTGGCGGTTGCCTTTTCCGGTGGCGTAGACAGCACCTATCTGCTCTACAAGGCGGTTCAGGTCTTAGGTTCAGCAAACGTCCTGGCGGTGACAGTAACTTCAGCGCTACATTCACCAGAGGAAACTGAAGAGGCGGCTGCGATTGCCAATAATTTCGGGGCCGAACAGCTGATCATAAGACTTGATCTGTTGACGATTCAGGCAGTGGCCGAAAATAGAGCGGATCGCTGTTACCATTGTAAAAAGGCGATATTCTCAGAACTGCTGAATGAAGCAGCTCTGCGCGGTTATAAAATGATTACCGACGGAACAAACGCCGATGATTTCGGCAGTTACCGGCCTGGGCTGCGAGCTTTAAAAGAACTGGGTGTGCGAAGTTTACTTGGTGAAGCGCGCCTTGGTAAAGAAGAGATCAGGGTTCTATCCAGGACAGCGGGTTTACCCACCTGGAACAAACCGGCCGCACCCTGCCTGGCTACCCGCTTCCCCTGTGGGGAGAGCATAACACCAGAGAAGCTTAAAATGGTAGCTGCCGCGGAAGCCGAGTTAAGATCGCTGGGAGTTCCCGGCAATCTGCGGGTCAGGGTCCACGGTGATTTAGCGCGAATCGAAATCGACCAGGAAAATCTGGAAATGTTAATATGCAAGAGAGAGAGGATCCTAAAACAGTTTATACAGTTGGGATATAAAAATGTAACCCTTGATCTAAAGGGTTACAGAATTGGCAGTATGGATCCTTTTTAAAGCTCGCAGAGTCAAACTGTTAATCTGATTCCCACCAGCCCTCGTTCTTGTCTTTTTCCACTTCGCCATCGA
>CAYTER010000086.1:0-5473 GCA_964436815.1 uncultured Syntrophomonadaceae bacterium | reverse complement strand
TTAATCGTTATTGAAAGACTGTTCCATCTTGGCTAAAACCTGGTCAATACCAAAGCTGGCTGCCTTCATCCGCGGCGGAAATTCGCGGAATGTTTCCAGGAAACTTCTCACCAGGTACTGGGCTGCATAGGTCAGATATGCTCTGTCGATCAGCCAGTCCCAGTAGGTATTGGAGGTAATGTCAGCCCGCTCGAATGGATCGGTCCGCAGGTTGAAGACCTTTGGTATTCTTAAAAAAGTAAAGGGCTCAAACCAGATTTGAAGACCTCCCTGCTGGCGCTGCTCGGCAAAGACAAACTTCCAGTTATCATAGCGCAGGGCAACAAGGTCGCCGTCATCAGAAAAGTAGATAAAGCCGGGTCGGGGCCCTTTTGCTTCCTCTCCCAAAAAGTGGGGCAGGAAATTGTAGCCATCGATATGAACCTTAAAGTGCTTGTCCCCGGCCTGGTGTCCTGTTTTCAGTTTTTCAATAATTTCCGGTTCACCGGCAGCCGCCAGCAGCGTTGGCAGCCAGTCTGCATGACTGATTATTTCATTTGAGACTACCCCCGCCTCAATTTTGCCCGGCCAGCGCACCAGGGCGGGCACCCTGAAAGCTCCTTCCCAGTTGGAATTCTTTTCGTTGCGGAAGGGAGTCATCGCTCCATCAGGCCAGGTGTTCATGTGTGGCCCGTTATCGGTGCTGTACATGACAATGGTATCTTCAGCAATACCCAGCTCATCCAGCAGGTCGAGCATCTGCCCGACATGTTTGTCGTGTTCAACCATGGTGTCGTGGTAAAAAGATTGCCAGCGGCCGGCCTGACCAATAATCTCTTCAGGCGGGCGGACCCTGAAATGCATCCAGGTAGTATTCAGCCAGACGAAGAAAGGTTGATCTTCTGAATGTTTGCGTTTAATGAAATCTTTTGCGGCATCAACGAATTCAAGATCACAGGTTTCCATGCGTTTTTTGGTCAGCGGTCCGGTATCTTCAATTTTTTGCTTGCCCACCCTGCCCCAGCGGGGATCCTCGGTCGGATCATCTTCATCAGTGGCATAAGAACGGATGACCCCGCGCGGGCCAAATATTTTCTTGAAATTCGGGTAATCCTGCTCTGTAGGATAGTCAATATTTTCAGGCTCTTCTTCAGCATTAAGGTGGTACAAGTTGCCAAAGAATTCATCGAAGCCGTGCATCGTTGGCAAATACTGGTTTCTATCGCCGAAGTGGTTTTTGCCAAACTGTCCCGTGGCATAACCCAAGGGCTTGAGCAGTTCAGCAATGGTGGCATCTTCAGCCTGCAGGCCTAAATCTGCCCCCGGCATGCCAACCTTGGTTAAACCGGTTCTGTATGGGTTTTGTCCCGTAATAAATGCCGCCCTGCCGGCAGTGCAGCTCTGTTGCCCGTAGGCATCGGTAAAACGGATCCCTTCGTTCGCTATCCGGTCAATATTGGGGGTGCGATAACCCATGAGGCCATCGCTGTAGCAGCTCAGGTTGGTAATCCCGATGTCGTCGCCCCAGATAATCAGGATATTCGGTTTTTTTTGAGACATATAAGCTCATTCCTCTCCTTATAAAAAATAAAGTGCTTTTTTAATGTTTTTCAGATGTCTTTCTCTTATCACCGCCCTTCAGTTTGGATTTAGTCATTATATCTGATGCCGAATGCCCTGAACGGAGCAGCAAGGCAATGGTCCTCATTTTTTCATTAGCATGCTCAAAAAAATACCGCCAGCCCTCGCAGAGGTAATTTAAACCGGGTTCGCCGCCGGCAGTTTTCAGAAAGCGGTTCTTCGGGCATTCCCCTTTACAGGCAAAGAGCACTTTGCAGTTAAGGCATGTTTCAGGCAAAATGTCATATTTGGCCATCCCAAAGTTTTTCTGTTTTTCAGAAAGCACCAGGTCAACAAGTGGCGTTTCAAGGATGTTGCCCAGTAAATAAGCCGGCTCTACGAAGTGATCACAGGAATAGAGATCCCCGTTATGTTCCAGGGCCAACCCCAGGCCACAGGTCTTCTCAAACACACACATCCCTGAAGATGGCAGGTTGAGGTGATTGCGAATGGCCGCTTCAAAGGTCTGGACAAAGACTGACGCGACATCATTGGAGACCCACTCGTCAAAAATCGCACTCATAAAAAGGCCAAACTGTGTCGGCTGCACTGATCGATCTGAAACCACCGTACCATCCTGGACGATGCTTCTTTCCCCGTGTGAGTTTAACCGCTCTATTACCGGAATAAACTGAATCCAGGTCGCCCCGACTTCATCCCTTAAAAAGCGGTAAACCTCCAGCGGGTAGTCGGCATTAACCCTGTTTACGGCAACCAGAATGTTGTGATCTACCCCATGCTTTTGCAGTAGGCGCACCCCGCGCATAACCTGCCTGTATGTAGGTTGACCACTTTTTGATCGCCGAAACCGGTCATGCATAAAAGCGGGGCCGTCAAGGCTGATCCCGATTAAGAAATTATGTTCTTTAAAAAACCGGCACCAATCATCATCGAGCAGTGTGCCATTGGTTTGCATCGAATTTTCAAAGACCAGCGGCTGCCGGCGCTCTTTACCGGGTCGGCCATAAAGCTGCTGCAGTTCAATCGCCCGCTTATAGAAGTCGATCCCCATTAGGGTTGGTTCTCCACCCTGCCAGGCGATGCTGACCTGGTTTGAGGTTTGTGCTCTGGTTAACTGGCTGATGTATGCTTCAAGGACTGTCTCATTCATCCTAAAAAGGCTGCCGGGATAGAGCTTTTCTTTCTCCAGGAAAAAACAGTAGGCGCAGTCAAGGTTACAGGCAGCCCCGGTCGGCTTAGCCAGGATATGAATTCTTGAAGGCAGAGTCATTCCAGATCCCCCTCTCCCGGTAAGGGACTAATGATAGCTGGTGCACCCGGTTTTAGCTGCAACCATTGATTAGCAGCTGCTACAGCCAAATTCATAGCTTCTCCGAGCTTCCGGGTAGCAAAGAAGATGTTTTCTTCGCCAATTGTATAAAGCAACCCGGTTTTCTCCAGCTGCATGTAGATCATCGGGTCAACACCAACCAGCATTAACTTGCTGTTTTGCGCTTTCAGCACTTGGGCGTACCTTTCCAAAACGGCAATAAATGTACTGCTAAATTCTGATTTTCCCCTGAGCCCGATCGCAACTACCGCTCTCTCGGCTTTACCAACCTCAGGCAGTAAGTTTTCGAGGTTTTTGGCGGCAGCAAAAAAGAGACTACCATAAATCTGCAGCAGGGTAAGCTTATTTCCCGGTAAAGTCAGAGGCGCCGGGTGCTCCTCAGGAAGGCCACCAGGGATCAGGACCCACTCTTTAATAATTATTTTGTTAGACTGCCCAATGACGTACAAAACTATACTTAAAGCCATACCGATCAGCACCGCATAATGGAGCGGAACGAAAAGGGTGAAAATAAAGGTCATCCCCATAACGGTTGAGGACACTTTGCTGGTTTGCCAAACTGTTTTAGCGGCCGCGACTCGCAAACCCTGAAAACCGGCAACGATCAGTAACGCCGCTAAAGCCGGCATGGGGATAAATTCAACAAGTGGTGCTATAAGCAAAACAACAACAACAACTAAAAAGCCGGCAAAAATATTTGCCCAGCGGGATCGGGAACCGGCACCCATGATCAGGTTAGTCCCGGAAATAGAACCTCCGGCCGGGATCCCTCCGACAAAACTGGTTGCGATATTTGCCGCGCCCTGTCCTAAAAAATCCCGGGATACATCGGGGAACTTGCCGTCAGGGTTAGGGAAGCTCTCGCTGACGCCGGCCCCCTGGATCAATCCAATTACGGCAACCGAAAAGGCCGGGAGAATTAGCCGGCCGATTAACCCCGGATCAGGCAAGCCCAAACCGGGGAGAGAACGTGGTATGGTTGCAATTTCGCCAACTGTTTTCACGGCCTGCCAGGATTCACTTGTAAAGAGCCCCGGCAGTGAAAGAATAGTCAGCAAGACTGTGGAAAAGATTATTGCAATGATAAAAGCATATTTGTTCCAGGCGGACCTTAATAGTAAAATGATAAGCGCCAGGGTTAACAATCCGAGAAAAGTTGTATAATAATCAATCCTTTCGAGGCGCAGGAGTAAATCGAGGGTCCGGGCAACACTGTTGGAAAAGGAACTTTGAAATCCGGTTAAATCGCCAAGCTGGCCTAAAATGATCAGCACAGCAACCCCGTTTAGAAAACCGGTCATTACTGAATTTGATACAAAGTGAACCACAAAACCGAGTTTAAAAATCCCAGCCAGCAGTTGGATCAGCCCGGCGATAAAGACAATGGTAATTAATGCCTGTATCCTCTGGTCAAAGGGTATGCCAGCCAGACCGTCTCCGGCAGCAACGGAAAGAGCGCCTGTTGTTGAAATATTCATGTATACAGAACTGGCAAAAACAGACCCAACCGGCAAAGCCACCATCAGCGTATAAATGCCGAACACGGGGTTAACTGACGCCAGCAGGGCGTGAGCCATAGACTGGGGGACATTAACAACGGCAAAGGTAAGGCCTGCGATCAGATCAGAACGCAGGTTTGACCGGTGCAGTTTCAGCGCCTTAATTTCTTTGCTTAGCTTGTGTTTCATTCAGACTACCTTTCAATGATCATTACTATTCTTGTTATTTAAATATGCTTCTGCTAAAATCTCATTTTGTTTTTCCAATGCTCGTAAAAGTCTTTCATTAAAGGATTCTTTTCTGGTTTTCACTTTGCGATTTTGATAAAAATTGCTATCCTTGATAAAAGCCCAAAGTTCCTTAACATGACCGACTAGAATCGAAAGAACACTGATCGTGGCAACCCCTGCCACATAGATTCTTAGCGATAAGATCCCCTGCCACCAGTCGTTGATAGTCCCCGGGATAGAGGCTACTTCACCTGCTCTTGCAAAAGCTGTTTCCACTTGATCGGAAACAGACACCAGGTCCTTGAAAATTTGATTAGACAAGAGACTAAAGTTTGCCAGGATCATTGAGATTTCTTTAGATAGAGCCTGCAGCTCACTTGGCTGCAACTCATTGATAATCCCACGAACTGAAGTAAATGTTATTACAGTTGAAGAAATGGCGAAGATGTTAATGATCAAGATCCCAATTGCCAGTAAAAGATAGCCAACAAAAACCAATTTATTGCCAAGATAAAAAACTTCTCTTTTCCATATTCTGTAGATGAAGACAAATATGATGATCAAAGCCATAGCGGCAACGATTATTTCAATTAACAAAACCACACCAATGTGAATGATCATTCTTTCTGCATTATGTAATAAAACTGCCATCCAGTTATCTGTTGCCAGCAAATTAAGGACATTGGTAAAGGTTAAACTAAAGTACTTATTAACGATTGATCCAATGATATTTTGTTGGTTTATGATTAAAACTACAATCGTTAATAAAAACAGAGGACTAAAAACTAACAGACTAACCCTCCACTTGTTGTTTTTAATGATCTGCCAATCATCCATTTTAAGATTCCTTTCA
>CAYTER010000085.1:0-5610 GCA_964436815.1 uncultured Syntrophomonadaceae bacterium | reverse complement strand
TTTCACAATAAGGGCAACCATCTTTGATATAAATCTCCAGCATAATCGCACCTCCTCCCATTTTATTGCAAATGGAAAATTTTTAAAGCTCTCAGTCCTAATCTAAACTTATTATTTATCAAAAACAGTCTGGCCGTCAACTTCAGTTTGCAGAGCCTTAAGCGCCTTTTCAACCAGCGCAGACCGAAGCTCTTTCTCTTCAGCAGGAGGAAGCTCTGGATTGCCCAGCGGATGAGGAATAGCGACTGCTGGTACAATGCGGTTTGCGCCAACGGTAAGTGATATCGGAACCACTGTGCAAACATGGACTACCGGTAAGCCTGCTTTTTCAATTTCTTTAACCATCGCTGCACCGCAGCGAGTGCAGGTTCCTCACGTAGAAGTAAGGATGACTGCATCTACCCCGGCTTCTTTCAGATCATCAGCGATGGAAGCGCCATATTTGGCAGCATTCGCGACAGAAGTACCGTTACCGACGGTTGCGTAATGAAATGAATGCAAGCTGCCGATAATACCTTTATGCACCATATCCCGCATTACATCAAGCGGTAAAACTCTGTCCGGATCCTGGTTGGCGTAAACCGGGTCATAGCCACCGTGAGCTGTTTCATGTGTAGCCGAGGTAAGATCATTTAACCCTTCCAGGCTGTATTTGCCATACTTTGACGCGCTTGATGATTCGATTCGATCGGGATTACCCTTTGGCACTATCCCTCCGGATGTGACTAAGGCAACTTTAGCTTTACTCATATTGGTTACCGGAGCATTGGGAACAACGCGGTCAAAATCAGGCATCGGTAATTCTGTAGTAAAGGGCTCACCTTTGAGTTTGGCAATAAGCATCTGCACAGCCCTCTGCGCCCCATTTTCTTCCGCAAAAGTATTAAACCTGATCCCGCGTGGCAGATAGCCTTCTTCTTCCGGAGAGCCGATTGGTTCCCCCTGCACTAGTTTAAACAGCAGGGCAACCATGGCAGGAACCGCTTCTCTCATGCCTCTCGCAGAATCTTCAGTAGCAATGATATAGAGGTCTTTGCGGTAAATCTCTACACCCGGGTTCTCCTTGTACATACCGGTGACTACCGGCAAAGATAGCTCCTGGGCCACAGCCTGGCCGATTATGCCGCAGGCCATCCCATATCTGCCGGCATTAAAAGCCGGACCAGCCACGAGAACATCCGGTTTCTGCTGTTTGATCAGTTCCAGTATTTCATGCCTGGCTTGTTCCAGGTTATCGCCCACATAGTTGTCTCCACAGATAACTGTAGCAACAACTTCGCCTCTAGCCCCCAAAGCTTGTTGAAGAGCCAGTCCCGGACCAACCGGGCCGGGCTTAACCTGGGGTTTTGCACCAGCCATCTCTTCTCCACCAATTTGTCCAAAAAATTGATTGAGATAATGGACGACCCGCAATTTATTATGATCAGTCATGATAAACCTCCTTTCCACAATTGCAGTATCAGCATTAAAGTCCCATTCCCCTGAGTTTACTAAAGCCCAACTCATTGGTTGAACCGGTAATAGCTTGAATCTCAACCTTTAAACTGCCGTCCGGGTTAAGCGCCCCATCAAATCCACCGGCAATTATTTCTGCAGTTTTTAGGTTGCCAATCACTTTACTGCAAGCGGGGAGCTCAATGACCTCGTTGGCGTTACCGACGCTGACAACCGCATCAGCATGGGATGTAGCATCAGCCAATGACTGAGACGCTCCGTCACGTCCTGCATATTCATCGGTAATCAACACTGTTTTTACCCCTAACTCCTCGAGTTTTCGGCAGTTCATAATCAGGTCTGTATCGGGATTGCCAAATCCTTCTTCGGAAACAATGGCCCCGTCCGCACCGATCATTTTTACCAGTTTCGCCGCATAGCTCGATGATCGCTCCTTGTCTGCGAGGGTAACATTTTCATTGCTGATGACAACACCTAAAAAACACAGCTCTTTTCCGTGGCTCTGAAACAGCGCTTCAATAACAGGGTTATTCTGGTGATGATAGGTAGTATTCTTATCACAGGCGGAAACACAATTACCGCTTACTATGGCCCCATCCATAATTTCTGTCGGGCTGATTAAACTGGGCAGGATTTTCTTTGCATCAACACCATAGACGTAGGTATCATGTAAAAGACCCTGTGTTTGCAGCATGTATAGGTAAACCACTTTCGGTAAATCGGGATGCCCGGCCGCACTTTTCTGAAGTGAACCCAATTCAAAGACTGCAACCTGATCAGGCTCCAGATCTTTACCGGCATGGCCAAGATAGGCAGCTGCTCTCAGTCCGGCCATCCTGACGGCCTGCTCGTGCTTGTGCTGAGCCAGCGCTTCAACCGGGGTGATCGTAACGACAAGGTTTAGAGTCTTGGAAAAAGGGGTATACTCGGCTCCAGGGCCGCTCATGTCAATGATTCCTTCCTGGAAACCGACAATATCTCCTGTCGTTACCACTGCCATTCCGGAGAGAACCAGGGTGCGACCACTGCCTACAGTATCCAGACTGCCAATAAAACCGGGGAAGACTTCACCCGGACCGTCAACCTTAATTCTCGGCTCGATAACATCTTTTACGGGAATAATCCTTACATCCTCACCGGGTTTGGCCAAATCTAGATCTACCTGGGCTACATTGGGATCTTCTGAAAGAATTTCAATTAACTCATCTTTGTCAACGAAAAGCACCTGGTCTTTAATCTCTGTTTTTTCGCCAAACCTGATGTCAGATATGGTCAACTTACCCAACTCAAGACGCATATTCTCTTCCTCCTCTCGTGAAAGATCAGACGTAAAACTAAAATTGTCATTATAACCGGTTATTTAAGCCATCCAAAGCCGCTTCCAGGTGTGATAAATCGACAGCTGCGTAATCATCAAGCATTTCTTCCGCCAGGTCTAAGTGAATATCCCGAAAAGTTTTATGGTAAGCTTCCATACTGCTCTCAATCAGTTGCATGGATTGCAGATCCAGACTCTGGCTTTCTCCGGTCAGCACCACTGATTTATAAGGGATCTTACCCGGTTTCAGGCTACCGCTAAGGGGGTGGGTGATCAACATATGCCCCTTGTGGATGAAGTCTCTCACGCGGGTGTAAAGATCAAGCACCGATCCTTCGACGCGCAGAACCTTCAAATCAGGTAACCGCTCAGACACTAAAGGGTTATTGGTAATAATCAGGCAGCTCAATTAATTCAACCTCACCTTGGTAATCCCCGTTAGGGAAATGATTTCCTGGACCAGACAGCTTCTTCTGACTAGCAGATCCGGGCTTCTAATCCAAAAATCAATTAGCCTTCACGGATTTTTTTTACAACACTGCAGATCGCATCCTTATCCAGCACCATCTCCATCATGCCAACCTGCTGCTGGTATACTTCAGGATCAATATGCTCTTTAACCTCGTCTTCAAGGATATGATAAACCGGGAGCCCCAACGAGACTCCTGCCAATGGACCGGCATAAGTGGGATCACCATTTTTAACAGTCTCGGCATACATTTCAGCGCTCTTGTCATCAGGAGAGCCGAGCACTACCATTACTGTACTCAGTTGCTCCTGTTCCTCGACTGTTTTTTTGATAATTCCCTGATCTTCCAGATCCATGGCTCCTGCCGCCGTTCAGACAAAACACTGGGTGAGCTGGAGTACCGGTTCGCCACCGGCCGTTTTTATGCATTCGGCGATTGCGTTACCGGGCACTCCGTCCCTTTCTCCGATACAGAGTACTTTCTTGCCCTTAAACATTGTTTCACTCCCTTTGA
Source organism: uncultured Syntrophomonadaceae bacterium (assembly GCA_964436815.1). Classification (GTDB taxonomy): domain Bacteria; phylum Bacillota; class Dethiobacteria; order DTU022; family DTU022; genus UBA993. Next base: position 1,854 of record CAYTER010000085.1, on the reverse strand, counting down.
TTGATAGTCAGTCATCGATGAACAAGCAGTTATGCTTTTAACTTACACCCTGATTTTTCTCAATAATAAACGAGATACCGTCTGACATGTTGGTCATCTTTGCCAAAAAAAGACTGCCTTTGCCAACGAACATGGAACGGTTAATTTCACCATCCAGGATCTTTTTACAGGCATGACCAAGATAGGGTAACGCAGAAGGGATATGGCCCTGGGTCGGTGAGTAGCCGGGCATGCCGTGACTCTTCTCGAAATTATCGAGCTCTTCCCGGGGAAGTTGCCCCTGCATCACTGCCAGGCCGCCGATCATCCGGTAATTGTTTTTCGGAACGTTGCCACTGCCTGCCGGTTCGGTAATTTCCGGATTATGCAGTTCCGTTGAGTATTTGTCGATATCCGGTATTGCCAAACCTGCCTTGTCGAGCGGTTTTTTGACCAGGGATTCATAGATCGCCTGCTGTGATGAACCGGCTCCCACATCGTGCTTGCCGATTACATCGAGCCTGATCTGCGGATTAACCCCGTCATCGGGTCCGATTACAACGGCAAAAGCAGCGAGAACGTCTTCCAAAATGGGCATTGCGTTAGAAAGATGACCGCGCATCTTCATTCCCAGTTTGGCCAGGCAGCCACCGCCGATGATCACTACATTATTAAATATCCCGGATTGCACCAGGCTGCCGGCCAATACCATGGTATGGACAGGACCGCAGCAGAAAGCCTTGATATCGGAGCCGGAACTGTTGATGCACCCTGACATTTCAGCCATCGCTTTGGCCAGGTTGCCGGCGCCCCGCTGGTAGCGATCGCCTACTCCCTCTTCGCCAGAATTCATTGCATAATCAACTTCTGCCGGGTCCATAGCAAGGCTGTGAAAGAGGTTGCGCATCGCTAAAACCCCAGTCGCTTTACAGGAGAGATTCTCCAGCAGGATGTGCGCCTTCAGGTTGTCATCTTCGTCGTGCCCGTCCTGGATACAGCCAACCAGGCGATCTCCTTGATGAAGCGGTAAGGCCCCGGCTGTGATCTTCTCCCTGACCAGGCTCTCTTCAACCCCGGCTCCAAGCCGCTTTTCGTCTTCGGCTGTAAAAAGCTTGTGAGCGGACAAACTGGCCTTTACCTGTTCTGTAAAATCGTTGGTCAGAAAAACTAAATCAAACTCATCAACAACTTTTAAATAACCATAGAATTCGTCCTGGGGCATGATCTCTCCCCATGGTCCAAATCTTGAGGCATCTTCCAGCAGATTTTCAAACCATGGCTGCTTGATTTCCCACAAGCTCTCAGGGGTTAGATTGCCGATATAGACCTGGTGGGGTGCATACTTTTTTGCCTCTTCAAAACTGCGCAGCTTTTGATTGATCTGTTCACGTAACGCAGCATCTGTCTGAAATTCCCTGGTCGGTTTAGAGCCGTAGCCGACCAAATCAGGGGTATGGGCCAGCATGTAGGATACTCCCTTGATAACCGGATAAGTCATAAGCTGATCATCCTTCCTTCCTTAAAAGTTCGCGATAAAATAGAAAAGGACAGAGAAAGCCAACCGGCTTTAACTCTGTCCCTGTTACCTGAGAGATTGCTCCCCTAATCTTTAAGAGGCTTTCCCCGTCGGTGCACCGCATCAGCGGACGCTCTCCAGAGGTGCGTCACCCAATGGTACTGAAGCCTGAGAGTTTCTCCTGCATCCGCCAGATGCAGGCTTGCTCCTTCGGCGTCCGAAATCCGGAACTCTCCCACGGGGCTCATTCGCGCTGTTTATCCTTGTTCATAATTTCACTTCGACATACCGGTCAATAATCCTTCCTGCTCAAAAAAATAATAAACTGTATCTATAAATGCCCTCGCTTTTTAATTTGA
>CAYTER010000084.1:0-6028 GCA_964436815.1 uncultured Syntrophomonadaceae bacterium | reverse complement strand
AGAATTGGCGGTACGTAAGCATTGTAGATTGACCAGGTGAGCGAAATAATGAAAAACCCGAGTCCGAGAATGATAATCTTAAAATAATTAAATGATTTCATTTATTTACCTCCGTCTAAAATTATTTTCAAATCTTGCGGGCGATCAGTGATTATTGCATCAATACCGCCGGCCACCATCAACTCCATGTAGGCAGTCTCATTAACTGTCCAGGCATAAATAGGCAGGTTATGTTCCCTAAACCCCATAACCAGCTCGGGATGCTGTAAATGGTAAAAAAGAGGGTGAACCGAATAACAGCCCAGCTGCCTGGCATAGTTCCATGGTTCATAAAGGCCGGCCACATAGAGCATCCCGGTACGCAGATCACTATTTAGTTCACGGCAGGTTACCAGGCTGTAGTGGTTAAAAGACGAAATAATAACCTGCTCCTCCAGTTTCCTGCTGGTCACCGCCTTGATAACCTTTTCTTCCAGGCCGGGGTAAAGCACAATACCGCTTTTTAACTCAATATTAAAAACCAGATTGGTTCCGGCAAATTCGTCAAGCAATTCATCGAGAGTCGGAATTGGCTCCCCGGTGTAATCGCCCTTAAACCAGCTACCGGCATCTAAGTTACGCAGCTCATCTAAGGTGTAGTCTTTCACCAGGCCACTGCCGCTGGTGGTACGATCCAGTTTTTCGTCATGAATAACCACGGCAATTCCGTCTTTGCTCAGTTGTACATCAAATTCCAGCCCATCAGCGCCGACTTCTACCGCCTTGCGAAATGAGGCCATCGTGTTCTCCGGAGCCAGTGAACTGGCGCCGCGATGGGCCAGGTTCAGAGTTTTATCCAATTAGTGGACACCTCCTTATTTTCTTTAATCCCTTCTCCCCCAAAAGGATGGGGGGTTGGTAAGGGGGTGAAAGTTTAAAGCAATCTACTCCACCCGGAAAAAAGCTTCGTCAAACTCCGGTTTTCCGTCATAGCGGCTCATGAAAAACCCGGGCAGGTTGTCGATCTGTTCGAAAAGGGCTGCATCAGCGGTAATACCGGCTTTATTCAGAGCCTGAACAATTTCCTGTGGGTCAGGCGGACATCCTTTGGCGGCAAACATCTTCTGAATATCCGGATGATCCTTGTTTTTTCGGTACATACACTGGCCGATAAGCAAAGTGGCTTTCATGCCCGGAGATGGTTCCATTAGCTTACCGGTCAAAACCTCTACATCTTCCCAGGCCTGACCCTGCCAGGCCTGACGGATTGCCGTAAGAATCAAACCATTTAAGGCAGAACAGTAGGTACACATCGTATCGTCAAACTTTCGGTAATAGATCCCTTCCAGACCCTGTTTGGCAAGGGCAGCAGGCATTTCACCCTTCCCGCTGCAGCTATATTCAAAATCAAACTCGTGATAGGAAGCAACATCTTCAATGTTTTCACCAACAACTTCAATGTCTGAGAGATCAAGCGGCCTTCCTGCCCTGGCCGCTGCCAGAGCCAGGTGTTTTACTGACGCCGGATCATGGCCAAGAACTTTGGCCCCCACCAGATCAGCGGAGAGCAGATCGGGTGAAGCGATCAGCAAATTGGTGCGCCGCATCCTCCCGTCAAAGCCGGGGCCGCGTTCCAGGCTGTAGATACCATCAATCAGGGTTAAACCGGGCGGCATCGGATCGGCAATTTTGGAAACATAAAAATGCAGGTCCTGATCACGATCGGCGTTGTGACATTTTTTCCGGGAAGCAATGTCGATAGTCCCTTTTAAGTTTTTCAGGCCGAGGCTGACCACAGTCTGGTTATGTGACTTCAGCACCGGTATGTCAATCAGAAAATCACTTTCCAAAATATCGGTGTTTATTTTCAAACTGATCCCGTCACCTAAATCTACTTTCCTGAAAGGCCTTTCCATCACATTAATATACTTAACACCATAACGGGATCCGAGGGTTTCATAGCCAAGGCTCTTAAAAGCATGGGCGGGTGTTTCTTTATCTTTGGGATCGGCCACGATCCCTTCGCCGATCGTGATATTCATAATGCCGCGTTCTTTAAGCATAATCACCACATCTTCGATCACGCGTGAAGTGGTTATGACCCCCCACTTGGGAAAGTTACAGGCTTTGGTCCAAAAGACGATATTCGGCTTGATAAAAACCCTGGCTGAAGATGAAAGGTGATCCAATCCCCCGCAGTGATTGATCGCTTGCTGTACAGATTCGACAGGTTTCTCATAACGGACAAGCGCAACTTTACTCAGGGTCATCCGGTTACCTCCGCCAGTTTTGAAAAAATATCCTCATGGTTAATATGATTTCTAAGATTCGATTCAAAACGCCATGAACCCTGCATTTGAAACAAATTTAGTTACCTGGCCGCTGATCTGTGCTATAATTAGTTAAAGATCATAACCTGTAGGGGAGCTCCGAGCGGGGCTGAGAGTAAGGCGCGTGGAAGCCTTTAACCCTTATAACCTGTTGCTGTCCGCTAATCAGGCAGGGCACTGGGTAATGCCAGCGTAGGGAACAACAAACCGGAATTGCACCCGGCAAGATGCCGCCAACGTTGGCGGCATCTTTTTGATTAATAACGTTAATTGAATTTACCAGGGAGTTGAACATTTTGACCGGAAGAGAAAAGCTAAAGGATAAGCTGCCTGTATTGAGCCTGATCGCGATCATCGTTGCCGGCTGGGAACTGGCTTGCCTATACTTAAAAGTTCCGGAATATATCCTGCCTGCTCCTTCGGTCATTTTTGCTTCAATTTTTAGTAATATTAATTTGCTCTTATCCCACACCGGCGTAACTTTCACGGCAGTGTTACCCGGCCTGTCCCTGGCGATTGTCATTGCCCCACTGCTGGCTATTTTGATGAACCGCTTTGTTTTCCTAAAGAAAGCAATCTATCCATTGCTGGTAATTTCCCAGGCAGTGCCCATATTTGCTGTAGCCCCACTAATCTTAATCTGGTTCGGAGTCGGCCTGTTGCCGAAGATCCTTATCGTAGCTCTTGTCTGTTTCTTTCCGCTGACCATCAACCTCGTTGAAGGTTTTGATCAGGTTGACCCGGAAGCAGTTGAGCTGATGAAGACAATGCAGGCTGACAACCTGCTGATTATCCGCTCAGTGCATCTGCCCTTTACCCTGCCATACTTTTTTTCCGGTCTTAAAATAGCTGCCACCTACAGCATCCTTGGTGCAATTATCGGCGAGTGGCTGGCTGCCAGGGCCGGCCTCGGCATCTTCATGCTGAGGGCAATGCACTCTTTCCGAACAGCTGACCTTTTTGCTGCAATTATTCTGGTCGCAACCTTAAGCCTTCTTCTTTTTAAGGCAGTTGAGGTTGCCGGCCGGTTAGCAATGCCCTGGCAGAGGGCAGAAAAAGATTCTTTATAAGAGGTGATCCAGATGGATAAGAAAAAACGAAAGATCCTTAACCGCTTTATCGCCATCGTCCTGGTGCTGCTTACAGTTCTGATGGTTAATGGCTGCAGCAAAGCCGGGCCGGAGGAGCTGGAAACTATAACTGTCTTGCTCGATTGGACCCCCAACACCAATTTCAGCGGAATTTACGCTGCGATTGACCGTGGTTATTACCGGGAAGAAGGCCTAGCCATTGAACTGGTTCAAGCCCCGGGCAGCGTCATACAAATGATAGGATCTAACCGGGCTGAATTCGGTTTCAGTTTCCAGGAAGAAGTTACCTTCGCCCGGCTGGCAAAAATCCCTGTTGTATCCATAGCAGCAGTAATCCAGCATAATAGTTCGGGTTTTATTTCACTACGGGAAAAGGGCATTGAAAACCCGGCCGATTTTGAAGGAAAAAGTTACGGTGGCTGGGGCTCTCCGGTTGAGGAGGCGACTATCCGGGCATTAATGGAACTCCACGGGGCTGATTTTGAACAGGTTGAAATGATCACCACCGGCGAAGTCGATCAGTTAATTACCATCGAGCGGGAGGCTGACTTTGCCTGGATTTTTTATGGCTGGACAGGTATCGAGGCCGAGCTTAAGGGTATGGATTTTAATTTTCTCGAACTTCGCTCATTAGACCCGGTCCTTGATTACTATACTCCGGTGATCATCAGCAGTGAACTGCTGCTAGATACAAACCCGGATCTGGCAGAACGTTTTATGCGCGCCACTGCCAGGGGTTACCGGTTAGCCATCGAAGAACCGCAGGTTGCTGCAAAGATTCTGATTGAAGCCGTTCCAGAACTTAACCCGGAACTGGTCATGGCCAGTCAGTTATGGCTCGCCAATCAGTACCAGGCAGAAGTCGAAACCTGGGGTTTGCAAAAACAGGAGATATGGGACAATTATGCCCGCTGGCTTTTCGAACATCAGTTAATCGCTGAAATACCGGATATGAAGAGTGCTTTCACCAATGATTTTTTACAGTAACCATTTCATTTAGAAAGTGGTGCAGGGAAAATGACCCGGCTCAGCCTGGAAAATATCTATTCTACTTACTACTCTGGTCATCAGCGTTTACCGGTTCTTGATGGGATCACCCTGGCCGTGAATGCTGGTGAGTTTGTCAGTGTGCTTGGACCAAGTGGATCGGGTAAAAGCACAATGCTAAAACTCTCTGCCGGTTTGATTAAACCTGACCGAGGCCGGGTGCTCCTGGATAATAATGATATTTCCGGCCATCCGCAACTGGTTAGTTATATGCCGCAGCAGGATCTGCTTTTCCCCTGGAAAACCCTGCTGGAAAATGCCGTTTTGCCTCTTTTGGCTGCCGGTGAAAAAAGGAAAGATGCCCTGATTAGAGTTAAGAAAATGCTGCCAGATTTCGGGTTGGAAGGTTTCGCTGACTACTATCCCCACCAGCTGTCCGGAGGGATGCGCCAGCGGGCTGCCCTGATGAGAATGATCCTGGTTGAAAGCAAATTAATTCTGTTAGATGAACCATTTGCTGCCCTGGATGCCCTGACCAGGGAAAACCTGCAGGACTGGTTATTAAAAATTTGGTCAAGTGACCGGCGTTCGGTGCTCTTTGTCACCCACAGTATCGATGAAGCAATCTATCTTTCCGACCGGATTTATGTCATTACCGAAAGACCGGGACGCATCATTCTGGAACAGAAAATTGAGCTTAAGAGACCGAGGGAACGCATTATGGTTGCCGGGCCGGAGTTTTCACTTTATAAAAAGATACTGATTGAGGCGCTCGGATCCAGCAGCGAAACTGTACTTAACAATCCGTAATGATAAATACAGTTTACAGATCCTTTGCGGTCTTGATCACCAACAGTATTCCCCGGGAAATAGAGACCCGGGCACGGTTACCGGTAAGCTCATTGCTCAGCCCAAGAGAAGAAGCAAAACGCAGGGTTTTATTCTTTAAAGGGTACTTCAGTCCTTCAGTTGTAACCCCTTTCACATCAGCAGATTGGGGGAAAAGGGACAGGCTGTCTCCTGGTTGCCCTTCGAATTCAAGTTCGTCCTGCAGCAGGATCAGTTCCTGGCGATGATCCACTATCCTGGCCGGTATCTGATGAGCAAGAGGCAGATGAAGCAGCCTCAGGTTAAAAAGAGTATGGTCAACCCTGTCTCCACCAAGGGCTCCAATCATAATGATTTCCCGGGGTTTAAGTAAAATAGCCTGTTCAATAGCCAGCTCCAGGTCTGAACGGTCTTTTTCCGCCGGGTATTTGATCACTTCCGGTTTTATATCACCGGAACCCGGCAAGATTGAAGGGTCTACTGAATCAAGATCGCCAATCAGCAGATCGGGAGTCAACCCCAGGGTCCTGGCGTGACGCGAGCCACCGTTGGCGCAAATTATATAATCATCCGGTTGCAGAAGAGCCTGGTAAAAACCGGGGTTTTCAAGATCACCGTTGGCAATAATGATTATCCTTTTAAGCGGCATCGCGCACCTCGATTAATCACCCCTCGCATGAAGGTGGGATGATGAAAATGCTACCCGAAAATGTATCTGATCAGTTGATAAATAATAAATACTGCTCCCAGCAGTATATACATCTTGATTCAGGGCGAAAGCCTCTTAAACCAGGATTCCTTGACGTCGCTCAT
>CAYTER010000083.1:0-6329 GCA_964436815.1 uncultured Syntrophomonadaceae bacterium | reverse complement strand
TGAAGAAGGTTTCAACGGTTCTTCTGCCCGCTCGATTGACGGTATCTATCTTAATGGGTTCTACGAATCGGTACCGATACCACACAATGAAAGAGGATATGGGTTTGCGCAAAACACGCAAACCAGGTTAAATGTAACCAACAGCAAGATTATTAAGCTGCAGCTGGAAGACGAGTGGTTCAACATCGACTACGGTCAGCTTCTTAAATTCGAAAGAACCCTTGATCTGCTTAAAGGCTGCCAGACAAGAGAGCTAATCTGGAAATCTCCCAAAGGCCGGGAAGTGAAAGTGTGCATAGCGCGATTAGTGCCGTTCAAGCACCGACACCTGCTGGCCTTTGCTTATGAAGTTGAACCCCTAAATTTCAGCGGTACAGTTAATATCCATTCCTCGCTGGATGGTAACGTTGACAACCATACCCATGTCGAAAATGATCCCCGCTTTTCTGCATCGCTTGGTGAGCTTCGCATGGCCGTGACCGGGGTGAAAGCCCGAGACACCGGGGCCACTATAACTCAAAAGACGATCCGTTCAGAGTTATCCCTGGCCTGTGCAATGGAAAACCTGCTCCTGGGAGAATTACCTGCTGAGATCGAGACAGAACAGACAGCAACAGCAGTCACAAACAAATTTAAATTTAATGCCCGGGTAAACGAAAAAATAGAGCTTTTTAAATATGTTTCCTACTATACATCCCTCGATTATCCAGAAAGTGAGTTAACGGGATTAGCAGAAGATACTGTTGAAAAGGCAAAAAATATTGGTTTTCAAGCTTTGCTCGCTGAACAGGAAGAGTTCTGCGCAGACTACTGGAACAGGGCAGGTCTTTCTGTCGAGGGGGACCTCTTAGCGTTGCAGGGCTTACGTTTTAACCTCTTTCACCTGTTACAGGCCGGCGGGAATAAAGGGCAAACCGGTATAGCGGCCAAAGGGCTGACCAGTGAAGGCTACGACGGCCATTATTTCTGGGATACAGAGATTTACCTGCTGCCTTTTTTTGCTTCAGTGGATCCCCAGGAAGCCCGCAGTCTGCTGGCTTATCGCTACAGCATTTTAGACCATGCCCGTCAGCGGGCGAAGGAGCTATCTCATCCCAGGGGAGCTCTCTATCCCTGGCGGACGATCGCCGGCGAAGAAGGTTCTTCATATTTTCCGGCCGGTACTGCTCAATACCACATCAATGCCGCGATCGCCTATGCGATCAGCAGATATATTGATACTACCGGTGATTTTAAACTGATGCTTGACTTCGGCGCAGAAATCCTGTTTGAAACTGCCCGCCTGTGGGAAGACTTGGGCACCTACGTTGCCCGGAAAGGCAACCGCTTCTGTTTTAACGAAGTCACCGGACCCGATGAGTACTCTGCCCTGGTCAATAATAATTGCTACACTAATTTAATGGCCCAGTGGCACCTGCGTTATGCTTATGAAACCGCCCAAAAGCTTAAACAGGAGTACCCGGATGAATTTGCTGTTCTTGCACGTAAAATCAACCTGCAGGAGGAAGAACTGCAGGCCTGGATTTTAGCGTCTGAATATATGTATATCCCCTATGATGAGACGATGCAGATCCATCCCCAGGATGACGGTTTCCTGGATAAAGAGGTTTGGGATTTTGCTTCCACCCCTGCAGATCGCTACCCGCTGCTTTTATATCATCACCCCCTGGTAATATACCGGTTCCAGGTCTGCAAACAGCCGGACGTAATTCTGGCTCACCTGCTTTTAGGAGATCGCTTTTCCCTGGAACAAAAGCGGCGTGATTATAATTACTATGAACCGATCACTACTCACGATTCAACTTTATCACCTTCAATTTTCAGTATAGTTTCGTCCGAACTCGGTTATGATGAAGACGCTTCACGGTTCTTTAAAATATCAGCCCGGCTTGATCTTGACAACATAATGGACGCCACTCAATACGGTATCCATATCGCCAACATGGCCGGAAGCTGGCTCTGCCTGGTTAACGGTTTTGCGGGTATGCGGATCAAAACAGGTGAGTTGAGCTTTGATCCATACCTGCCGGATACACTTGATTCCTATACCTTCAAGATCTATTACCAGGACTGTCAGCTAAAAATCGCTGTCTCTCAAGGCAAAGTTATTTACCAGCTGTTACAGGGTGAATCTCTTATTTTTATGCACCGCGGGGAACAAATCACTCTTGTCTCCGGAGAGCAAGTTAATCTCGACCTGCCTGAACGGGAAAGTCAATGAGAGAGTCTGTTAAAAAGGTGGCAACATGAAGCTGCAAATCGAAGCATTTATTTTTGATCTTGACGGGGTATTGACCGATACCGCTGAATATCATTACCTGGCCTGGAAACGTCTGGCCGATGAAGAAAATCTGCCTTTTTCCCGGAGCGACAACGAGCAGCTTCGCGGTGTATCCCGCCGGGCTTCTCTCGAACTAATTTTAAAGCAGCGCATAATAGCTGAAGAAAAAATGCAGCAGCTCATGGATAGAAAAAACGGTTATTACCGGGCCTTTTTGAACAACATAACGAGCGCTAACCTGCTGCCCGGCGCTTTAAATTTGTTGCAAAAACTGCAAGCGATGCAGTACAGGCTTGCGCTCGCTTCTGCCAGCCGTAATGCTAAGTTGGTTGTAAATCGTTTGGGTATTGAACAGTATTTTGAGGTAATCGCCGACGGAAACAGCGTGGAAAAAACCAAACCAGCTCCTGATATCTTTCTTTTTGTTGCTGATCAACTGTTTCTTGCCCCTGAGAAATGCCTGGTTATTGAAGATGCTGAAGCAGGTATTAAAGCAGCCAAAGCAGCCGGGATGACGACTGTCGGTATCGGTCCCCCGGAGAGGGTGGGGGCGGCGGATCACCTTTACCCTTCAGTAGCAGCAATCAAGATCGAGGACCTGGTTTAGTCCGAAGAAGCAAGAGTTTTTAGAAGCGTCCTGGCTTTAGCAGACGATTCCAAAAAATATTTTGCCCCTGTGTAAGGGGTAAAGCCCACTTTTATACTCCAGGCGGTGTCAGGTAATACAGTAAAAAGATCCTCGTCTGTCCAATCATCGCCCATAGCCATTATAAAGTCATACTCACTTTGCTCTAACCAGTGGAGAGCGGCTTTCCCTTTATTGATGCCCGCCGGTTTAATTTCCAAGACTTTTTTGCCCTGCAGCACCTGCAAATCAGTCCCGGCTAAAATATCATGGAGCGAATCAGCCAGCTCCTTTGCTCTTAAGTTGCCGAGCTCCGGATCGGTTTTTCGGTAGTGCCAGGCAAGGGCAAAAGCTTTCTCTTCAACAAAAGACCCCGGGGTTCTGACACTGAACATTTCAAGTATAGGATAAATATTCTGCTTCCAGCTGTCATTTAAACCCGGTTCGCTAAGCTTCCAGTCATCCCGACTGTTTTTTCTAAGCCAGGCGCCATGTTCGGCAACCAGATCCACCCCTGTTTTACCAAACCACTCGCTTAGGAACTCCCGATCCCTACCGCTGACGATGACGACAGTATTTTTCGGATCTTTCTTCAAGGTTTTGAGCAAGCTGAGAATTTCCTCATCAGGTATCGCCAGATCCGGTCTCTTCTTTATAGCGGTAAGGGTGCCATCATAATCTAGAAGCAGCAGCCGTTTGCCGGCTTTAGTGTAGCGCATTTTCGCTTCACGGAATTGCTGATCGAAGAGAAAACGTTGCCGGTCATGATCCTGGCGAACCATTGAAAAAGCCATCTGGTTTACAAAATCTTCAGCCCATCTGAAAACATTATATTTCTTGATCCTCTCTACCATTGAGGTGATCGCTTTCTTCCTCTCCCCGGGATCAACAGTTAAACCTTCGGCAATCGATTGGGCCAGCTTTTCAATGTCATTCGGGTTGACAATGAGTGCTTCTCCCAATTCGGCTGCCGCTCCGGCAGTTTCGCTTAAAATCAGCGTGCCTTGATAGGCTGAACTCTGGCAGGCCAGGTATTCCTTGGCTACTAAATTCATGCCATCCCTGAGGGGAGTGACCAGGGCAAGGTCAGCGGCAGTGTAAAGTGCAACCAGCCTTTGAAAAGGGACCGAACGGTACAGATAAAGAATCGGCGACCAGTCAAGCGTATCAAAACGCCCGTTAATCCGGCCCACCAATTCGTCAATCTCACTTTTTAAGAGCTGGTATTCCTGAACCTTTGTCCGGGAAGGAACACAAAGCAGCAGATAAGTAATTCTTCCGTGCCACTCGGGATGGCGATCAAGGAATAGCTCAAAGGCTTTAAGCCGTTCGGGGATCCCTTTCGTAAAATCAAGGCGATCAACTGAGAGAATCACTTTTTCTGTTCCCAGCTTCTTTTTAAGAGATTCAACTTCTTTCGTTACTTTTTTCGAAAAGGAGGCAGAAATATACCGCTGAGCATCAATACCCATCGGGAAAGTATCGACCTTGATTATCCTGTTATCAGCTATCACCTGTCCGTAATTTTGGTCTTTCCCCAATATACGCAGGATAGAGCTTAAGAAATGCCTGGTGTAATCATAAGTATGAAATCCAATCAAATCAGCGCCCAGGATGCCTAAAAGAATTTCTTCCCGCCAGGGCAGGTAGCGGAATATCTCAAACGAAGGAAAGGGTATATGAAGGAAAAAACCGATTGTGGCCTCCGGAATTGCTTTACGTAGCATAGCCGGGAGGAGCAGCAGGTGATAATCATGGATCCAGATCAAATCACCCGGTTTGACAACCTCCTGAAGCCGTCGGCAAAATTTTTCATTAACCCTCACATATGATTCCCATTCCGATGCATCGTAAGTGCTATAAGTAGAGAAGTAATGGAATAGAGGCCATAAGGTCCGGTTGCTAAAGCCATGGTAATATTTCTTCAGATCATGATCAGACAGGTAGACGGGATAACAATTGTATTGATCAAGCAAAACAGCCTCCAGAACCGCTCTTTTTCGGTTATCATCTTCATTTATCCCCGGCCAGCCAACCCATAAACCGTCATTATCTTTATGGAAAGAAGACAGACCGGTTGCAAGACCACCGACACTGGGGGTAATTTTTCTTTTATCACCTCTGCCGGTAACACTTACCGGCAAGCGGTTGGAAACGATTATAACCCGCCTGTTTTTCAGATCCGCTTTTGGGGCTACCATAAGATACACCTCATCTGTTACCTGACTCTTGCTCCAATCTTCAAGCAGACAGGCTGAATATTTTTAATTATATCAGAAATTTCTGTTAAATACAACAACTGATGGCTTTCTATCTTGCGCCTAATCAAGCAAATAGCGCCCTCACAATGGAAGGCGCTATTTTAACAGGAAACTAGTGATAAAAAGTTTTATGGTTGGACTGTAAATTCGGTGCTTCCTCTTGATGTATGGGTAGTGGTAATATCATCAGAACTGCGGTGAGTCGCGACGATTAAGGCATAAGTTTCGCCTATCATTAATTGATCCAGGTTATAACCCTGTCCTTCAGGAAAAACAAGCGGGTAAGAAAATTCCATAATGGTTTTTCCACCTGATCGGCTTAAGAAGAATTGGCCAACAGCCGGGACTTCAACCTCATCGTGGGTCCGTGCCTGGCCAAGATCATCCCTGAAAGCCGGGGCAGATCCATCCAAGTAACCCAGGATCATATTGGCTCCATTCATTACTCCCCGATCGTTAAAACCGACTGCAATGTAGCCTTCAACTTCGGCTTCCATGTAAACATAAAGGTTTTCTTGATCATGGGCAAGATAGATAACCGCGCCGGCTATTTCCAGCGCGTCAGCCGGATAACCACTGCTCGATCCATCTACACTGATCGGTGCGTCAACTTTACCCATCAGCGGCCCTGAAGGCTGCTCGGCAACAGGCGTTTCTTCCGGACCTTCTTCCTCCACCGGTGCTTCAGGAACAGCCGCTCCACCACCACAGCCGGCAATCAAAAGCGCTGCCGCTATCAATATTATCAGTAACAAATATTTCATAATTAATCACCCCACATTTTAATAGCCTGCAAAACAAAATAATTGATTAACATTAAGGACATTATATCATATTTCCTATCGTTTTAATAGTCTTATTGCTTTCTCTTTGTTTTGCCTTCCCTGCTCACTGATTTATTATGCACCGGTACGGCACAAGGCCTCCCTTATCTTAGGGAGGCCTTGATTTATAAAATATTTCCTGGCGGGGACCTACTCTCCCGGGGGCTCGCGCCCCGAGTACCATCGGCGCTGGAGGGCTTAACTTCCGTGTTCGAGAAGGGAACGGGTGGTGCCCCTCCGCGATACCCACCAGAAATCTGGTTAGCAAATGAAACTGACTTTAGCTGTTCGCTCAAGACTGCATAGTGGTTTTTTTAGATTTCGGAACAAGTCCTCGA
>CAYTER010000082.1:0-6573 GCA_964436815.1 uncultured Syntrophomonadaceae bacterium | reverse complement strand
CAGAAAGGACTTGAGCATAAACTCTTTGGTTTGCAGATGCTTGAGCGTGGTGTGCCGCGGGAAGGTTACCCGGTACAGGCTGATGGTCGCGAAATAGGGTGGATCAGCAGCGGCTCATATTCTCCGACGCTCGATAAGTTTATTGCCATGGCCCTGTTGCAGCCACAGGCAGCCGGCAGTGTTAACGAAGTGGAAGTATTAATCCGTAACCGCCCCTACCGGGCGCAGTTTACCAAACTACCTTTTTACAGGAGGGAAAAATAATGAACTACAAAGTGATTGATGGACTGAAGTATACTAAAAAACATGAATGGGCCCGCCAGGAAGGCGGCGTGGCAGTAGTCGGTCTCTGTGATTATGCGCAGGACAAGCTTGGTGAAATTGTCTTTGTTGAGCTGCCTGAAGTCGGAGCAACTGTGGAAGCCGGCAAGAGCGCTGCTGTAGTTGAGTCGGTGAAAGCAGTGGCCGATCTTTATGCGCCTCTTTCCGGTACTGTCACTGAAGTTAACGAAGTTTTACTCGATCAACCGGAAACGATCAACCAGGATCCTTATGGAGAAGGTTGGGTCTTTAAACTGGAAATTGCAGATGAAGCAGAATTGAACAATCTGATGGATAAAACGGCCTACGAAGAATTCATCATAAAGGAGGAGGAGGAATAATAAATGGGTGGTTCGCATTATCTTCCTCTCACTGATCAGGATCGGCAGGAGATGTTAAAGGCCATCGGTGCTGCTTCGGTGGAGGATTTATTTAAAGATATCCCTTCAGGGGTGCGTTTCCAGGGAGAACTTGATCTGCCCCCGGCGATGTCCGAAGCGGAAGTAATGAATCATTTAAGCTGCCTGGGAGAAAAAAACAGGCATTCCCAGAACGCTGTATCGTTCATGGGCGCTGGGATTTACGATCATTTTATTCCTTCAGTTATAAAGCATATTACGGGGCGCAGTGAATTTTATACCTCTTACACACCCTATCAGCCGGAAATCAGCCAGGGTGTGCTGCAGGCAATTTTCGAATATCAGACGATGATCTGCCAGCTGACCGGGATGGACGTAGCCAACGCCTCGATGTATGACGGTGGAACAGCAGTAGCCGAAGGAGCTGTCATGGGCTGTGGGGCGACCCGTCGTTCCAGGGTGCTTGTTTCACGCTCGGTCAGCCCCTTTTACCGGGCTGTGCTGCAAAACTACTTTCGCAGCCGTGGTCTGCAGCTGGAAGAAATACCTTTAAGGGATGGCTGTACTGATCGCCAAAGCCTGGCAGCAATGCTGGCAGATGATGTAGCCACCGTGGTGCTGCAGCAGCCAAACTTTTTCGGCATGGTTGAGAACATGAGCGGCATTGCTGATCTGGTCCATGAGCATAAGGCGGTATTTTTGGTATCCGCCGACCCGATATCCCTGGGGTTGCTGCAAACTCCGGCCGAGTACGGCGCCGATATCGTGGTCGGTGAGGGCCAGTCTTTAGGGGTGCCTGCTTCCTTCGGTGGTCCGGTGCTGGGAATTATGGCCGCCCGCGAGAAGTTTGTCCGCCAGATGCCTGGCCGTATCGCCGGAGAAACGGTTGACAGTGAAGGCAATCGCGGGTTTGTTTTAACCCTCCAAACCAGGGAACAGCATATCAGGCGTGAAAAAGCGGCTTCGAATATCTGTTCTAACGAGGCCCTGGTCGCTCTTGCTGCTTCTGTTTACCTGTCAGTAATGGGCCCACAGGGAATGCGCGAGGTGGCCGAACAATGCATTCGCAAAACCGCTTATGCCAGAGACAGGATCACAGCTCTTAATAACTATTCGCTGGTTTTCCCGGGGATTAACTTTAAGGAATTTGCGGTTACTGTACCCGGCGAGCCGGCTGCCCTTAACCGTAAATTGCTGGAGAAAAATATACTGGGTGGGGTTGACCTCAGCCCATACTACCCCGAACTGAAAAATGCAATGCTCTTTGCTTTTACAGAAAAAAGAACTAAAGACGAGATTGATGATCTGGTCCGGGAACTGGAGGGATGGAAATGAGAAAACCAAAAGCCCTGTTATTTGAAATAAGCCGACCCGGCCGTAAGGGTTATTCTCTGTCTACCTGTGATGTTCCCGAAAAACCGCTGGAGCAGTTCTTGCCACAGCCGCTCAGAAGGGCTGAAGCTCCCGGGTTGCCGGAGCTCTCGGAAAATGAAGTAATAAGGCACTTTACTGAACTTTCGACGCGTAACTTTGGGGTGGATACAGGATTTTACCCACTAGGGTCATGCACCATGAAATACAACCCCAAGGTTAACGAGGATGCAGCAGCGCTGCCTGGTTTTGCGTGCCTTCATCCCTGCCAGCCGGAGGAAACAGTCCAGGGCGCCCTGGAGCTGCTCTACACCATGGAACAGGGTTTAAAAGCCCTTACCGGGATGGATCGTTTTACCCTGCAGCCCGCTGCCGGAGCGCATGGTGAGTTGACCGGTTTAATGCTAATCCAGGCTTACCACAATCAGCGGGGGGATCAGCAAAGAAACAAAGTTTTGATACCCCTTTCGGCACACGGCACCAATCCGGCCACAGTAAGTATGGCTGGTTATGAAGTGGTCCAGGTTCCCTGCGATGATCGCGGTCTGGTTGACCTGGAGGCGCTAAAAGCGGCAGTTGATGATCAGACATCGGCTCTGATGCTGACAAATCCCAGTACTCTCGGGTTATTTGAAGAAGAAATCATTGAAATCGCCAAAGCGGTTCATGAAGCGGGAGGTTTGCTCTATTATGACGGTGCAAACATGAACGCCATTATGGGGTATACCCGCCCGGGTGATATGGGTTTTGATGTAGTTCACCTTAATATTCATAAAACATTCTCCACTCCGCATGGCGGGGGCGGACCGGGCGGAGGTCCGGTTGGGGTAAAAGAGAGGCTTATTCCTTTTCTCCCGGTACCCCTGGTTGAAAAAAAAGATTCTGCTTTTTATTTTAACTACGATCTGCCGGAGAGCATCGGTAAAATGCACTCCTTCTACGGCAATTTCGGGGTAGTGATCAAAGCTTATACTTACTTAAGAATGCTGGGTGGAGAGGGTTTAAAGCAGGTATCGACCGACGCAGTGCTAAACGCCAACTACCTGATGAACCTGCTGAAAAAGACCTATTATCTGCCTTATGATCGCACCTGTAAGCATGAGTTTGTTTTATCGGCGCGGCCGGAAAAGAAGAAAGGGGCCGGAGCCGGCGATATTGCCA
This sequence comes from uncultured Syntrophomonadaceae bacterium, assembly GCA_964436815.1. Taxonomy (GTDB): domain Bacteria; phylum Bacillota; class Dethiobacteria; order DTU022; family DTU022; genus UBA993. Next base: position 3,361 of record CAYTER010000082.1, on the reverse strand, counting down.
AAGCTCTGTTGGATCGCGGTTTCCATCCGCCAACAGTTTATTTTCCGCTCATCGTCGAAGAAGCGCTGATGATTGAACCGACGGAGACAGAAAGCAAAGAGACCTTGGATGCCTTCGCCAGGACGATGCAGGATATAGCCGATGCTATTGACCAGGATGCTGAGCATGTGGCACACGGTCCTTACAACACAGTGGTTGGGCGTCTTGATGAGGTCCGTGCTGCCCGCAGTCCTGTCCTGCGCTGGCAAAAGCGTTAATCTGATTTATTCAGGGCCCTGGCTGTACAGGATCAGCCAGGGCCGCAACCATCAAGTTTTTATTTAGATTTTGAGGTTTAAAAACTAAGATGAACAGCTTTCTTCAAGAAAAAATTTATCCCGGCGATTCTCTACACTGGCTGCTCGATAAAAGCTGGCAGGTAAGATCGGCGTTTTTCGCAAACCAAATTGAATTTGCAGTGCCGAGCCAGACCCTGGCAGTGAGTGTAACCGGAACTGATTGTCAACTCGCATGTGCTCATTGCGGCGGAAAGTACTTAAAAAAAATGGCTACCATTGATCAGGCTTTAGCCAATAGAAAAGGCAGCGCAACCAGTTATCTCGTTTCCGGTGGCTGTACCGGACAGGGACGGGTGCCGCTTAAGGAAAACTGGTCGGCTTTAAAGAAACTGGCTGGCCGCGGGGCCTTAAACCTGCATAGCGGCCTGGTTAGCCGCGAAGAGGCAGAGGCTTTAGGAGAGCTGGCATCAGTAGTATCTTTTGATTTGCCCGGGGATGATCAAACAATCGCCCGTGTTTACGGTTTATCATCTACAGCCGAACAATATTTGCAGGCTTACCGTAACCTTTTAAAACACAACCGGGTTATTCCGCATATCTGCATCGGTCTTGATGGAGGCAGGATCGGAGGCGAATACCGGCTGCTTCAAAAGCTGCAAAGCGAGCCGGTTGAAGCGATCAGCCTGATTGTTTTTCGCCCCACTGCCGGTACTGCTTTTGAAAAAAACTCCCCGCCGCCGCTTGATCAGGTGGCACGCCTCATTGCTACAGCCCGCCTGATGTTTCCAAGAATCCCGATTTATTTAGGCTGCATGAGACCCGGCGGAAAGTACCGGGAAGATCTTGATCTTTTAGCCCTGCAGGCCGGGGTCAATAAAATAGTTTTGCCGGCTCCGTCAGCCCGCCGGAAAGCAGTGGCTCTTGGTTTAAACATTACTATTTCCGGGGAGTGCTGTTCACTATGATTCGCCTATCAGCCGGAACGGCTGCCTGCTTAGGCTTAAGAGCAAACAGGATGGATGCTTATCCGACAACTGCATACCTGCTGTCCGGTGAAAACTGCCAAATGAGCTGCGCCTTTTGTCCCCAGGGTTTGGGTAGAAGCGAAGCGTTAGGGCGACTGGGCCGGATTACCTGGCCGGAATACAACTGGGCGGAGATCGAGAAAGCGCTGATCGAGGCAGAGTCAAAAGGAATTGAAAGGATCTGCCTGCAGTCAGTCAGATGGAGTGAAGGGATTTGGCCGCTGCTTAAGCAGATCGATAGACTTAAGAAAATCAGCTCTCTTCCCTTATCCTTATCAGCCTGGATTGCCAGCATACAGGAAGCAGAAGCAGTTATTGCTGCCGGCGCTGAAAGACTTTCTATTTCCATTGATGTTGTATCGCCTGAGGTCTACAGCCGCATTAAGGGGGGCTCTTTCGATAAGAAACTTGACCTTTTAATTGGTTGTGCCCGCAGTTTGCCTGGCCGGATCAGCACCCACCTGATCTGCGGTCTCGGGGAAAGCGAAGAAGAGCTGCTTAAACTGACTGACAGGTTGTTAAAAGAAGGAATTACTCTGGCTTTATTTGCTTTCGTTCCCTTAAAAGGAACCCCGCTCGAGTATCTTGATCCGCCGCGGCTTGATCAGTACCGGAGGGTCCAGGCTGGGCTCTATCTTTTAAAAACGCAGGTTGTTTCACTTAATACATTAATTTTTGATCAGGGAAAACTTTTATCATTCGGTCTGCCGACAGACGTTTTGGCAGGAAAACTAGCCGGGGGCGAAGCATTCAGAACCAGCGGCTGCCCCGGTTGCAACCGCCCGTACTACAATGAGCGTCCGGGTAAAACCGTATATAATTATCACCGGCCGCTGGCAGAAGAAGAGATTATTTCAGCGCTCAGCCTGCTGCCCGGACTGACAGCCGAAGAAGGTTTGCCCGCTGTGCTGAAAGGGTATTGAGATGCGCTACCAGTGGCGACTAATTATTGATCCGCCCTTAAAGGGCAGGGATAATATGGATCGGGATCTTGAGCTTTTAGAAGAGGTTACCGTAGGAGATAGCCCGCCGATTTTAAGACTTTACCGCTGGGATCCTCCTGCCTTATCGATCGGCTACTTCCAGGATGAAACCGAGGTGGCCGATCTGGAGGCCTGCCGCAGGGCCGGAATCGATCTGGTCCGGCGCCCGACTGGCGGTCGTGCGGTGTTGCACTGTGATGAGCTAACTTACAGTATTATTGTGCCGGAAGCACACCCTTTTATTGATCGGGGCAGCGTTCTTGATGCCTATCGCTCAATCAGCCGCGGCCTGGTAACCGCTCTCAACCTGGTGGGAATAACCGCTTCAATCGTGCCGGAGAAAGGCGGGCAGGCGGCAATTGCTCCCGGTTCATGTTTTGACACCTCTTCAGCATACGAGATCCAGGTTTCCGGCAAAAAAGTGGTTGGCAGCGCCCAACTGCGCCGCGATGGTGTGCTGCTCCAGCATGGGGCTATTCTCTTTAAGCTTCCGGTTGATTTATACCGGCAGGTATTAAGGCCGGATTACCGGAAAGATAAACAGCATAGAGAAATTAACTTAGGTGATCAGGCAGCAGGACTGCTCGATTTGGGATATGACATCAGTTATGAAAAAATGACTAGAGCCCTGGTCAAAGGCTTTTCCCTGACCATTCCGGCTGTTTTCACCAGCGTGCGGACTCTTTTAAAGAACAATTGATCAGTTTGAAAGGAAGTGAAAAATTATGGCAGATAAATATAAGGTGGTCATCATTGGCGGCGGGCCCGGTGGTTATCTGGCTGCACTCAGGGCCGGTTCACTGGGGCTAAAGACAGCAGTGGTCGAAAAAGAAGCGCTTGGTGGTGTCTGCCTGAACCACGGTTGTATCCCGACTAAGGTTTTGACTCATGGCGCTGCTCTGAACCGCCGACTCCAGAGTGCTGGCGAGTTCGGTTTCACTTTCAGCGATTATAATTTCTCTTATCCGCTATTACAGTCCAAAAAGAAAACAGTGGTCAGCGAACTGGTAGGCCATGTAGAAGAGATGATGAAAAGCAATAAAGTCAGCGTCTTCTATGGTTCTGCTCAGGCGGT
>CAYTER010000081.1:0-6723 GCA_964436815.1 uncultured Syntrophomonadaceae bacterium | reverse complement strand
CCCAACCGGCTCTACCAGCATCATCAGTACCAGGTAATTATCAAGCCGACTCCGTCCGATATCCAGCAGCAGTACCTGGACAGCCTGGCCTTTCTGGGTTTAGATCCCCTGGAACATGACATCCGTTTCGTTGAAGATAACTGGGAAGCGCCGACCCTTGGCGCCTGGGGTCTGGGTTGGGAAGTTTGGCTTGATGGGATGGAGATTACCCAGTTTACCTATTTTCAGCAGGTTGGCGGTTTTGACGTGGACCTGGTACCGGTTGAACTGACCTATGGGCTCGAGCGGATCGCCATGTACCTGCAGGATTGTGATAATGTTTTTGACCTGATTTGGACCGGCAAGATCACTTATGGAGAGGTTTTTCAGCGGGTGGAGTGGGAGCAGTCGAGCTACAGTTTCGATCATGCCGACCTGGAGCTTCTGTTCGGTTTTTTCAGCAGCTATGAAAAAGAGGCCAGGCGTCTGCTGGAACTGAACCTGGTTTACCCGGCCTACGATTATATCCTTAAATGCTCGCATACCTTTAACCTGCTTGATGCCCGGGGGGCGATCAGCGTTACAGAACGGGCGGCTTATATCGGCAGGGTGCGCAACCTGGCCCGGCTCTGCGCCGAAGGTTATCTGAACCAGAGAGAAGCGGCAGGTTATCCCCTGCTGACCGGAGGTGCGCGCTAATGACCACTGCTTATAAATTACTATTTGAAATTGGCTGCGAAGAGATCCCCTCGCGCTTTATACCGGGAGCACTGGAACAATTCAAGCGTGAAGCATCTGCCCTGTTGACTGAAAATCGCTTAAAACATGAGGTAGTTGAAACCTGGGGCACACCGCGCCGCCTGACCCTGATGGTAACTGAACTGGAAGAGTCACAGCCCGACAGTGTGGAACAGATCAAAGGACCGCCGGTTGACCGGGCATATGATGAAAACAGGAACCCGACCAAGGCGCTGCTCGGTTTTGTGCAGGGGCATGGAGTTAAGCTTGAAGCTGTACGGGAAGAGGAATTGAAGGGTGCCCGCTATATTATGATTGATAAGGAGATCCGCGGACGTTCCACTTCGGAGCTGCTGGTTGAGCTGTTGCCAAAGTTGATTCAGAAGCTTTCTTTCCCACGGCCTATGTACTGGCAGCAGAAGGAGATCCGCTTTGCCCGTCCAATACGCTGGCTCCTGGCGCTTTATGGCAACCAGCCGATCCATTTTAGCTATGCCGGTATTGAAGCGGGACGGGCAACTTACGGCCACCGGTTCCTGGCTCCCGGCCCCTTTAATATTGACAGCGCTGATCATTATTTTAAAATCCTTGAAGAAAAACAAGTCGTGGTTGATCAGCACAAACGGCGGGAGATGATCCTGGAGCAGCTAAACAAAAAGGCCGCCGAGCAGGGTGGTAAAGCCCTCATTGATCAAAACCTGCTCGAAGAGGTTACCTACCTGGTAGAATACCCGGTGGCAGTTGACGGTACATTTGACGAGGCGTACCTCGACCTGCCGCAGGAAGTGCCGATTACTTCAATGCAATATCACCAGCGCTATTTTCCGATTGTCGATGAGAAGAGCGGTCGCCTGCTGCCCTCTTTTGTGGGGATCAGCAACAACCGTTTTAACGAGAATATTCGTAAAGGGTATACCAAGGTCCTCTCGGCTCGCCTGGCTGACGGCCGGTTCTTCTTCAACGAAGACCGCAAACTCCCGCTGGAGGGGTACGTTGATCAGCTTAAAAGCGTAGTCTTCCTGGAATCTCTCGGTACCCTTGATCAAAAACGGCTGCGCCTCATGGAACTGACTGCAAAACTGGGGGCAGCGCTTAAGCTTTCGACCCGGCAGATCGAAGAGGCGAAAAGAGTAGCTTATCTCTGCAAGGCTGACCTGGTAACCAGCCTGGTCAAGGAATTTCCCGAATTGCAGGGAGTAATGGGCCGCGAATATGCCCGCCTGAGTGGCGAAACCGATACCGTGGCAGTAGGGATCTACGAGCATTACCTGCCCCGCTCCAGCGGAGATCAGGTGCCAGGGTCGATTGAAGGGGCCTTGGTATCGCTGGCCGACCGCCTTGATACGCTGGCCGGCTGTTTCGCCATCGGTATCCAACCTACCGGCTCACAGGATCCTTACGCCCTGCGGCGCCAGGCCCAGGGAGCGGTTGCCATCCTGAACAGTTTTGGCTTCCAGTTTACCCTTGATCACTTTTGTGAGTTGGGCTTACAATCATTAGCTCCCAGCCTGAAACTGGATGCGGCGAAGATTGGCGAGCTCAAAAAGCAGCTGGCTGAATTCCTGGTGCAGCGGATACGTTTTGCCCTGCAGGAGAATGAAGTTGAATACGATCTGATCGATGCGATTTTAGGTGTCCCCTTTAACGCGGTGGCAGAGGTATTCAGGAAGGCTACCGTCCTGAAGGATTATATCAACGGACCCCTGTTGGATGAAGTAACCACAGCTTATAACCGGGTTGCCAACCTGGCCGGTAAAGCTGAGGGGGGAAAAGTAGACAAGGCGCTCTTTGAAGACATAGCCGAAAAAGAGCTGCTCAGAACTCTGCAGGCGGTGGAGAACGCGTTAAAAGAGCAGGATGATCCGGCGATTATTCTCGAAAAGCTGCAGATTTTGAAACAGCCGATCGATAACTTTTTTGACAATGTGATGGTGATGGCCGAAGATCAAAAACTGCAGAAGAACAGACTAAACCTGCTGGCGGCTTTGAAGAGAACTTTTAACCGCCTGGCTGATTTTTCTAAGCTTCAGGTTTAATAAACAGCTAAAAGAGCATTATAGCGGCAGGAAGATCTCTGCCGGACAGAGTATATATAAATGTCCGGCAGATTTTTATTCTGCCGCCAATTTTTAGGCAAGGGAGCGTAAAAGTGAAAGAATCTCAGGAAAAACCTGTTGTTTATATTGTTTCCGATTCAATTGGCGATACGGCGGAGTTTGTGGTCAAGGCGGTGGCCAGCCAGTTCAATTCCGGCCACGTCGATACGATCCGGGTCCCGTTTGTGGAAAACAGGGAACAGATCCACGATCTTTTTGTCAAAGCATCCAAGCGTAATGCCATAATTGCTTATACCCTGGTAGTTCCGGAACTGCGCCGGGCCATAGAGGAGGAAGCAGTATTCCATAAAGTATGTACTGCTGATATCCTGGGCAGCCTGATGGGTGCTTTCAGCCGGATCACCTGCAGCGAACCGCGTCCGGAACCGGGACGGGTCAGGGTGATGGATGAAAAATATTTCCGCCGCGTAGCTGCGGTCGAATTTGCCGTCAAACATGATGACGGCAAGGATCCACGCGGTTTCAGCAAGGCCGATGTAGTATTGATCGGCATTTCAAGAACTTCAAAAACCCCGCTGAGCATGTACCTGGCCCACCAGGGCATTCACGTGGCCAATCTGCCGCTGGTCCCTGAAGTGGAGCCGCCGGCAGAGCTTTTCTTTTTACCGCCGGAGAAAGTGATCGGATTGATCATAAACCCGCAGCAGCTTCGCCAGATCAGGCAGGAACGCCTGAAGGCTCTCGGTCTGACCGATGATGCCAGCTATGTGGCGGTTGAAAGAATTGAGGAAGAGCTTGATTATGCCCGCCGGATTATGAAAAAGATCGGCTGCACCGTGTTTGATGTGTCAAATAAGGCGGTGGAAGAAGTGGCTAACCGGATCATTCAGCTGATCAGGGAAGGGGAAAATAGTTGAAACAGACCAGGTATGTTTACCCATTTGTAGAAGGCGATAAGTCGATGAAAAGTCTGCTTGGCGGCAAAGGCGCCAATCTGGCGGAGATGGCCAGGATCGGTCTGCCGGTGCCTCCCGGATTTATTGTAACAACCGAAGCCTGCAATCTCTACCTGGAAAAAAACGAGGGACTTTGGCCGGATCTTAAAACAGCGATTCTTGAAAATCTGAAAAGCCTGGAGCAGCAGACCGGCCGCACCTTCGGCGGCTCTTCGCCGCTTTTACTCTCTGTCCGGTCCGGTGCTGTTATATCGATGCCCGGTATGATGGATACGGTGTTAAACCTTGGTTTAAATTCCAAGACGATGGAAGCTCTGGCAGTAGAGGCCGGCAGCCGCCGCTTTGCCCTTGATTGCTACCGGCGCTTTATTCATATGTTTGCCGACGTGGTTTTAAATGTCGGCCATCATCACTTCGAAAATATAATTACTGCAGCGCGGCAGTTAAAAAAAGTGCGAACCGATGCAGAGCTTGGCGAAGCTGAATTAGAAAAAATTGTTGATGATTACCTGGCTTTGGTTCGCAAAGAGACTGGAGCCGATTTTCCGGTAGACCCCCTGGATCAGCTTTTTTTAGCGGTCGAGGCAGTTTTTGCTTCCTGGAACACTGAGCGGGCCAAGGTTTACCGCCGGGCGCACCGGATATCCGACAGCCTTGGAACAGCAGTTAACGTGCAGGCTATGGTTTTTGGCAACCTGGGAGAGGACAGCGGTACAGGGGTGGCTTTTACCCGTAACCCTTCAACCGGTGAACCAAAACTTTACGGTGAATACCTCTTAAATGCCCAGGGTGAAGATGTGGTGGCCGGCATTCGCACTCCCAGGCCTCTTGATGAACTGCAGGAAGATATGCCCGGGATTTATAAGCAGTTTTTAGAGATCTGCGGGGTGTTGGAGAAGGAATACCGGGAGATGCAGGATATTGAGTTTACGATCGAGCGCAATAAACTCTACATGCTGCAGACCCGTACCGGAAAACGCACTGCGCCGGCTGCCGTGCGCATTGCGGTGGACCTGGTTCGTGAGGGGCTGATAACCCGTGACGAAGCCCTGTTAAAAGTGGATCCTGATCAGTTGGAGCAGTTGCTGCACCGCCGGATCGATCCCAATACAAAACTGGAGGTAATCGCCAGCGGCCTGCCGGCATCGCCGGGAGCCGCTTCGGGAAAGGTGGTTTTTGAAGCCGATCGGGCCCAGGAACTGGCCAGCGCAGGCGTTAAAGTATTGCTGGTGCGTCCTGAAACCACTCCTGATGATATCCACGGGATTATTGCCGCCCAGGGTATACTGACCAGCCGGGGCGGCATGACCAGCCACGCGGCTGTTGTTGCCCGCGGTATGGGTAAACCCTGTGTCTGCGGCTGTGAAGATTTAGAAATCGATTTTAATAAAAAGATTTTTTGCATCAGGGGTGTTGAGCGGCCCGAAGGCGAGATTCTTTCGATTGACGGTTCAACCGGCCGGGTGTTTCTCGGTGAAGTACCCCTGATCGACCCCGATTTTTCTCCCGAATACTATGAACTGCTGGAATGGGCCGACCAGAAGCGGCGTCTTAAAGTGCGGGCCAATGCCGATAATCCCGAAGATGCCCGCCGGGCTGTGGAGATGGGAGCCCAGGGGATCGGCCTCTGTCGCACAGAGCATATGTTCATGGCTGCTGATCGGGTACCGGTAGTGCAGAAAATGATTCTTGCCCCGGATCTGGCCGCCCGTGAAGCTGCGCTGGCTGAGCTCTTGCCGATGCAGCAGGCTGATTTTACCGGTATTTTCAGGGAAATGGCCGGTTTTCCGGTTACCGTTCGGCTGCTTGATCCCCCGCTGCATGAATTTCTCCCCGATCGGGATGATCTGCTGATTGAAGTTTACCGTTTGCGTTGTGATGGAGATTCTGACGGCACTCTGAAAGAAAAAGAAAACCTGCTCAAGAAGATCAATGCCCTTTCTGAATTTAACCCGATGCTCGGTCACCGTGGCTGCCGGCTTGGGCTGGTTTACCCGGAGATTTATCGTATGCAGGTCAGGGCTATATTTTTGGCTTTATTTGATCTGATCGGCGAGGGGCTTCCGGCTGAAAAGCTTTTACCGGAGATCATGATCCCGCTGGTCGGGCACCGCACCGAGATTGAACACATGCGCCGGCTGGTCGACGATACCGCAGCAGCAGTGTTTGAGGAAAAAGGGGAGAAGATCAATTACCTCGTCGGCACAATGATAGAACTGCCGCGAGCCTGCCTGGTTGCCGGGCAGCTGGCTGAGATCGCCGCCTTTTTCTCTTTTGGCACAAACGATCTGACCCAGACTACCCTGGGTTATAGCCGCGATGATTCAGAGGGTAAGTTTTTGCCCTTCTACCTGCAGAATAAAATTCTTGCCGTCAACCCTTTTGTTGAATTTGATCGGGAAGGGGTTGGCCGGCTGGTGAAAATGGCGGTTGATGAAGGAAAGGCGGTCAGGGGCAACCTGAAAGTGGGTGTTTGCGGAGAACACGGGGGTGATCCGGCTTCAATTTCTTTCTTTAACCGGATTGGACTCGATTACGTCAGTTGTTCACCTTACCGCCTGCCGGTTGCCCGGTTGGCGGCTGCGCGGGTGATGCTCGCAGGGTAGAATTTTATAAAGATTCAATCTTAAAATAGTCAGATCATATAAACAGGAGAACGCTTTTTTATGGCGAATAACATGTAAGTTAAAAATGTCGCAAGGAGTGATCTAATTGACCAACCATCATAAAGCTGATTTGGCAGTAGAAAATATTTATCCGCCCTGCCAATCAGCCTGTCCTCTTCACCAGGGCTGTCGTGATTACCTGCTGGCCATTGCCACCGGTGATTTTGACCGTTCACTGGCGATCATCAAGGAGACCAACCCGCTGCCCTTTGTCTGTGGCACAATCTGCGCTCACCACTGTGAGGACGAATGCCGTCGCAACGATGTGGATAAACCGCCTTCGATCCGCGGCCTGAAGCGTTTTGCCGTTGAGTACGGCAAAGCCAA
>CAYTER010000080.1:0-6796 GCA_964436815.1 uncultured Syntrophomonadaceae bacterium | reverse complement strand
CCTGCTCAAAAAAATAATAAACTGTATCTATAAATGCCCTCGCTTTTTAATTTGAGCCTGCCATGATATACTTTTTGCAGTAAAAACAGACATGCAGAGGAGGAAAAAGATGTTACACTACTCTTCCGAGTTTGAAAAGGCCTTATCCATAGGACGCCCCCCTTCGGTTGTCAAACTGTTTCCCAACTCGAAAGCGCTAATCGTCAGCGGCAAATATATCGACCGGGCAATGCTCGCCAAGGGCAAGGCGATGACCATTGCTGCCAATGGCCGCAGCACGATTGTCATTCGCGGCACATTGCTGGCTGCCCAGCGGGCCAATGCCGCCGTGATCATTGAGATTGCCAAGAGCGAAGGCGGAGCTGAAGCCTACTGCGCCGTCAGCCTTTGGAATATTGCCAGCTACGTGGACCGGATCTGCAATGAATTGGGCATTACCATCCCGGTAGCCGTACATGCTGACCATTACGGGATTAAAAACGAAAAAGAGATGCTCATTGGTGAAGTAGAGATCCCAAGCCTCTTTGACGCCGGGATAACATCGATTGCCATCGATGCTTCGCATCAACCCGATGATCAGAACCTGCTGGCCAATATTAAGATGAACCGCTTTGTACCATCCTGGGCCGGGCTGGAAACTGAAGTTGGGGAAATCAAAGGCTCCCAGGGCCTCTCAACCCCCGAGGAAGCCCTCTTTCTAATCCAGGGGCTCAACGCCAACAATATTTTCCCGGACTGGATTGCCCTCAATAACGGAACTACCCACGGTATTGAGGAAAGCGATGCCGGTATCCAGGTTGAACTGACAGCCTCTATTCATCAGGCGATAGAACAGTACAGGGTTTCCGGGGCGCAGCACGGCACTTCCGGTAACAGTTCAGAACGGCTGCGCGCCATCGCCTCACAAACTAACACTACGAAAGCCAATGTGGCTACTGCCCTGCAGATGATCTCCTGGGGTGTGCAGGTCAATGATTATGGCAACGCCATTCTCGATCAAAACGGTAATTTTATCAAAATTAAAGACAGTGGTGTGACAGAGGACCTCTGGGCGGAAATGGTCGCCTACGCCGCTGCCAGAGAACTGAAAAAAGGCGACTATAAAAAACTGAATCTGCCCTTTGAAAATAAAATATTAGGACAGGCCAGGGCAGTACGCGACCGGATGACCAGAGGGGTAGAGGATTTTGTCTACGATCTGCTGACCAATGTCTTCAATGCTAAAGATACAGCCCCACTCGCTATTGAAGCAATTCTGGATACCGGTTCCTACGACGCCGGACCCAAAATCGCGCGTATTGAAGATCCGGCAGAATGGACAACTGAAAAAATTGTTCAAAAAGCAAAGGCCCTCGACTCAGACAAGGGCCCTTCCGGAAATTTCGATGATTAAGCGGTTGCAGAAACCGTTGAACTTAGATTAGCGATCGTCGACCATACACACTCTGGTGCCCTTGGGCACCACACAGATAAAGTCGAACCTTTCGCCGGAGCAGATAAAATGATGCTGTTCGCCCGGGGCTACAAAAAGGGCGTTTCCCGGCTGCAGCTCAACTTCCTGATCGCTGTTTTTGAACTTCCCTTTGCCGGCGACAACGAATACCTGGTGCTCCCATTCGTGACTGTGCCAGTCGGTGCTGATCTCGCCTGTTAAGGAAAAATAGCGCATTTCAAAGTTGGGGGCCCCTTCCGGCTCGCCAAGCAGCCAGCGCACGGTTAAACGGCCTTTATCTTTTTGGCCCGGCGGGGTCAGATCTATTGCATCGGTTTTATTGATTGCTGTCAGATACATTGATGCACCTTCTTTCTGCTAGCTCTACCCTGGTGCTGATTAATCAATCAACTCGGTAATCTGAGGCACTGTTTCACTGGCATTGCCCCACAGGGCAATCACGTTGTCACCCTGGTAAAGTGTATTATCCACGCCGGAATAGCCAGGGTTCTGATCCATGTTGCAAACAACTACCTCTTTCGCCCATGAAGCCTCGAGGATCGGCATGCCATAAATCGGAGTTCCTTCTGCCGTATTGGCCGCAGGGTTAATCACGTCACAGGCGCCAATGACAATAACCAGGTCGGTCGTGCTAAATTCTTTATTTACAACATCCATTTCGTATAGTTTTTCGTAAGGGATGCCAACCTCGGCCAGTAAAACATTCATATGACCAGGCATCCTTCCGGCTACCGGGTGAATGGCAATCTTGACTGTTTTTCCTTTTTCCTCGAGCTTGTCAATCAGGTCTTTCACCTTCTGCTGGGCCTGAGCTACTGCCATTCCATAACCGGGAATAATAATGATTGACTGAGCTTTATCCAGGGCTACCTTCAGGCTCTCCTGTGGGTTTGCTTTCCGGTCATCATCCTGGCTTGCTTCGTCAGTTTTTGCTGTTCCTGCCTCGGGTTTTTTAAATACAGAAAATCCGCTCAGCACCTGGGGCAAGCTTCTGTTCATAGCCCGGCACATGATCCTGGTTAAAATCAGGCCGGCTACACCGACGATTGCACCGGTGCCGGTCAGAATAATATTTTCAACAGCAAAACCGCATACTGCCGCCGCTACCCCGGATAGTGAATTTAAAAGCGAAATGATGATCGGCATATCTGCCCCGCCGATTCTTATGGTCAGTAAAAGACCGTAAATGAAAAAAATGAACAGTAATAAATAAATAACCGGTATTAAGAGGAGCGGACTGGTTACTATAAAAATAAGCCCCGCCGCCAGGAAAAGATAAAGTAATAATCTATGCCCGGTAATGATTACCGGTGTCTGGGATATCAACCCGCTTAATTTAAGGGTTGCCACCATGCTGCCGCTGAACGTCATAGTGCCGACAGCAAGGGCTAAAGCGATGGTGATCCAGGTTAGGGGAGAGGCGATTCCTCCCTCGATAAAGGCAGCGGTTACTGCAACTGCTGCCGATGCTGCACCGCCGAAACCATTAAGGAGCGCTACCATCTGGGGCATTTGCACCATTTTTACTGTTTGCCCAAGGATAAGACCCAAGATCAGACCAATGACAATGAGGATCCAAATCCCGGTATTATTCCAGGCCCCGAGTAGAGAAATTGTATAGATGATTGCCAGGAGCATGCAGAAAATGCCGAGCCGGTTGCCCCACAAGGCTGTTTTTGGATCCTGCATCAGTCGGATACCGAACAGAAAACCGGTTATGATCAGCGCAGCAATTATAATTGCCAAATACATTAGTCAGTCCTCCGCATCAGTCCGTTATTTTTTTGCTAAACATTTTAAGCATTCTTTCGGTTACCCAAAATCCACCGGCCAAATTTATTGTTGCCATTACCAGCGCCAGTCCGGCTAAAAAACGCACTCCGGCTACCGGTGAAAGCTGGTATACAGTTAGAGCTCCGAGAACGGTTATCCCGGAAAGAGCGTTCATCCCGGACATCAGCGGAGTATGTAAAAGAGGTGGGACAGCCGCAATAATCCGGTAGCCAAGAATTATAGCGGCAAGTAAAAAGAGAATTAAAGCAATGACCATTTCAGGATCTCCTTCTTATTTTTTAATCAGCACAGAACACAAAGCAACACTGTCTAAAGCTTATTATTTTAGCTTAATCTGTTTCCAATCCCATCGCCAGCAGCGTGCCATGATGAACAACCTGGCCATCCCTGGTTACCAGGGTGCTGTTAACGATCTGGTCCGCCGGATCAATATTTACATGACCCTCTTTGACCAGGTGATTTAGAAAATGCCTGGCATTCTGGGCGAACATCCAGGTCGAGTCGATAGCGACGCTAGCCGGAATATTAGCCAAGCCGCTAATCGTCACGCCCTCAAAACAGTATTCCTCTCCACACCTGGTAATACGGCAGTTGCCGCCCTGGTCCACTGAAATATCAACCACAACAGAACCCTTTTTCATCGCACGGATTCCTTCTTCGTCAACCAGGATCGGAGCCTGCTCACCGGGAACAAGAGCGGTTAATATTACAGCATCGCATTCCTGAAGGTGGGGAATTAATATCTCCCGTTCTTTGGCATACCATTCCGCAGGCAGACGGCGGGCATAGCCTCCTTCTCCCACAGCCAGTTCTGCCGGAATATCAAAATCGACCAATTCAGCGCCCAGACTCATAGCCTGTTCTTTGGCCTCCGGCCTGATATCAAGCGCTCTAACCTTGGCGCCCAATCTTTTTGCCGTTGCAATCGACTGCAGCCCGGCCACCCCGACTCCGACAACCAGGAACTGAGCAGGCTGAATAACGCCCAGTGCCGTCGGCATCATCGGTATAAAACGGGGCAGGTGATAAGCAGCGCTGATAACCGCTTTATAACCGGCAGCCGTGCTCATTGAGGTCAGGGGATCCATTTGCTGTGCTGCCGAGATCCGGGGGATACCATCCAACGTAAAACTGGTAATATTCCGTTTGGCCAGAAGTTTGACCGTTTCGTGATTGTTAGGATGAGCAGGATGCAGGAAACAGACCAGGAAAGCTTTTTCAGTTAACATATCCGCTTCGTGCAGACCCAGTTTTTCATTAAAACGGGGTTCTTTTACTTTAAGCAGAATATCTGCCTGCTGATAAAGCTCTTTTACGTCCGCAATGATTTCTGCTCCGGCTGCAGAAAAATCTTCATTGTGGAAAAAAGATCCTTCACCGGCATCACTCTCAATAATTACTCTGGCTCCACCCTCAATGAACTTTGATACAGTGTCCGGCGCAACGGCCACCCTTCTTTCGCCCGGCATAATTTCTCTGGGAACCGCAATGGTCATCCCCTGAAAACTCATGGTCTTCTCCTCCTTGGCAATTATAAATCTTGAGCACAATCAGCTTATCAGGTCCCGCTTCACAAAAAGATCAAGGCTGTTTGGCTCCCGGCCAAGCAACCATTTGAGAACACTGTTGTTACCTTTAAGACCATATGCGGCATAATACTGAAACATCCTGACCAGCGTTTCGATACTGTAATCCGCAAGGCCGGATTGTTTGGCAGCTGTACGCCACTGATCAAGATATATTTCTTCATAACGGACCGCTCTTCCTGTTCCTGCCGCAAGCGATTCAGAAACCTGGCTCTGGGTCAGGGCTTTTGTTCCGGCAAGCTCGTAAATTGCATTTTCATGACCAGCCCCGGTTAATACAGCTGCCGCCGCCTCACCCAAGTCCTGCAAATCAATTAAGCTGATCGCTGTATCAGCCGGGTAAGGAACCCGGTAAACTCCTTCACCGAGGATCGCTTCCTTACCGGCCAGGATATTCTGCATATAAGGCGCCGGCTGAAAAATGGTAAAGTTAAGCCCCGATTCTAAAAGAAGTTCTTCGACTCGCAGCTTATTCCAGTGGTGGGGCATTTTTTCTGTTTGCGGATGAAGGACTGAGTGGTATACAAATTGCCGGACCCCGGCCCGTTTAGCAGCTGTGATAGCCAGGCGGCCAATTTCAACTTCACCGGGATGCATATTGGGGCAGATATGGTAGATGGAAGAGATACCGCTAAAAGCATTTTGCAGAGTATCAGCTTGGGTAAGATCACCGATTAAGGCCTCGGCTGCTCCTGCGGCGAGCAAATCTGAGGCCTGTTCAGGGCGGCGGACAAGAACTCTAACCTTTTCATTCTTTTTAACCAGCTCAGCCAGAATTGCCCGGCCTGTTTTTCCTGCCGCTCCGGTAATTAAAATCATTTTTTTTACCTGCTTTCTTCGAAGCTGATGCCCTTAAAAATATTTGCGGCACTGGAACATGAGAACATGGCCTATTAAATAACCAGAACCTTCATTAATCCGACAAAGCGGTCTCCAGATCTTCGATCAGGTCGTCAATATTTTCCAACCCGACACTTACCCTGACGATTCCTTCGTCCATCCATTGTTCGCGAATAGTCATTTTCTGGGATTCCTTTAAATAAGCAGCCTGGTCAATGTAGAGATCGGTAGGGTAATAAAAGATCAGGCTGTGGGGGTGGCCAAGGGATGTGGCATAGGTAAATACCTTTATTTTTTCAGCCATTTTAATTGCGGCGCTCAAACCATCCCGCAGCTGAAAAGTGAGCATGCCGCCATAACCGCTCATTTGACGGGCAGCAACCTGATGATGCGGATGATCAGGCAACCCGGGATAGATTACTTTTTCGACTGCCGGGTGTTTCATCAGAAAACCGGCCAGCGCCATGGCATTGGCGCAATGTTTCTCCATGCGCAGCGGCAGGGTGGTTGCACCGCGGGCAATTAACCAGGCATTAAAAGGGCTGGCTGCTCCGCCTAAGTGAACAAGCATCTTCTTGCGCAGCTCTTTAATAACAGGTTGCGAACCGATCACCACTCCGCCAAGCGCGTCGCCATGACCATTGATAAACTTGGTCAGACTATGGATCACCAGGTCGGCGCCTAAAGCCAGCGGTTTTTGTAAATACGGGGTGGCATAGGTTGAATCGACCACCAGGGTTGCACCCACCCGGTTTGCGATGGCAGCAAGCGCCTTGATATCGGCAATCCGCAGCAGGGGATTGGACGGGGTTTCAACGTAGATCATTTTGGTATTCGGCTGCAGGGCTGCTTCGACCTGCTCCAGATCACTGGTATCGACCAGCGAAACGTCAATGGCGTAATTTTGCAGGTGTTCCCCAAAAAGTTCCTGGGACCCGACATAACAGAGTTCCTGGGCTACCAGGTGATCGCCTTTTTTCAGCAGCCCAAGGATCACCGCTGAAACTGCCGCCATGCCGGTCGCTGTTGCCATGGCCGCTTCGCCGCCTTCAAGCGCGGCCAGTTTATCCTCAAGCGATCTTAACCCTGGATTACTCCAGCGGCTGTAGGCATGAGCAGGACG
>CAYTER010000079.1:1393-7063 GCA_964436815.1 uncultured Syntrophomonadaceae bacterium | reverse complement strand
TTTTTACCGGGCTGAGCTTTGTTTCATAGGCTAGCGTTTCTTTGGGGCAGCTGTCTATGCAGTGGCCACAGCCGACACAGTTCAGGTTGATTACAGGCTTGGCTTCCCTGGCGCAGCTTAAAATATCAATAGCCATGGGGCAGGCTTGGTTGCATTTACGGCATTTAATGCATTCAGTGAGGTCAGTTTTGATCTGCTGCCCGGTTATCCGGCCGAGCAGGGCGGTAACGGTCCCTAAGGGGCAGTAAAAGCAGTAGCCACGGCCGGTAAAGAATGCCCAGATCAGCAGGGCGGCAATTAAGTCAAATAACAGGTATTTGTAGATCTCTAACTGTGTGATTAAAGCCAGGTTGCCAAATAGGTTTACACCTGCAATCTGCAGCAGCCAAAAGCCGCTGAAGAAAATGGCGATCGAAAAGAAGAACCACCGTAAAAAGAGGAAAAATGTAATCATCCGGGAGCTGATCTTATTCTTTTTTCCGATCAGGGGAAAGACTGGAGAAAAAACTTCTGAGACAAACCCGCTAAAAAGACAGATGGTTGAACATTGCCACCTCCTGCCTTTGATGATCGTGCCGACAAAGACAATAGCGGTAATTGCGAAATAAAAGATCAGGACCGCATTCAAAATTCTTATCCCCGGAAAAGCTAAAAAGCTGACATTGAAATCGCTTCCTGCTACTAAAAGCTGCAGCGGTTGGTTGGTCCAGGGCAGGGGCATGGCAAAGTAGTATAAATCGGGGTAATGTAAAAGGTATGGCCCGATGATGTGAATCACCAGGGCAGTGATTAAGAATCCGATAAGGTTCCTTTTGCGCATTGTGGTGCGATTGTCCCTGCCTATAAAACGAATGGTCAGGAATCCACCCAGAGCAATAAATAGGGTCTTCAGCTCATTTTCATAAAAATGCCAGGCAGTTTTGATCAGGGTGGCAATGTGAGCGGGGGCTTGCTCGGCATAGCCGAAATTTAAACCCGCCAGGATAAAGGCCATTAGAATGTAGATGGCAAGCATCGCTTTAAGCAAGGTAGTTTCTATATTTTTATAATTGTCCATTAATGGCCTAAACCCAATCCAGGAAAGCAGCGTTATTCAGCTTACTTTTCCCGGGCTTTTAAAGTAATTTAGATCATTTTATAGCAAATTGGATTATTGATCTACATAAACCATTCAAAGCAGGAAATGTTGAAAATTTTCAAGAATACCGGTCAATTGAAGGTATTTGGGAATCAAGTGTTAACCTGAAATATAGAATTCTTTGGCAATACGGGGTGGAAAAACCTGATTCCATCATATTGCTGGTAATCGGTGATCACTTAATCATTGGTAAAGGATAGACTTCTTAATTTTGGAGGGTTAAATATCCAGCATTTTAAAAGGCCCAGATTTTCCGAGCAGAATTACATCACAAACCAGCGAAGTTCTCTTTTCCGTTTATGCGCCACCTGGCATTGATAAGGGTTATATCAAAGACAGTCTAAAGAAGCTGGAGAAAAGAATCAGGGCGCTGTCACCATCATCTAAAACAGAACTACTGCAGGTCTACTGCTAAAAACTCTCAGGGCGAAGGTTCTTTTGTGTTGCATTAGAAAGAAAAAAGGCACAGTATCAACTGTGCCTAAGGTATATATTAAAAGAGGGGGTCAACTTGCTCCTTATTATAATGGCAGAAAGTTACACAGGTATTACAAGCGGGTTACTTTTAAGTTACAGAAAGGGAGATTATGAGATGAACAGCAGTTATGATGCTCTTGTGATCGGTGCCGGTACTGCCGGCACTTATTTCGCCAAACTGTTAGCCGGGCAGGGCTATAGGGTTTTAGTCGTGGAGAAGGATCCAAGAGAAAAACTGGGCAGCCGTTTGGACATATTTCACATCGATAAAGAGCTGTTTGAGAAATTTGGAGTGCCAGTTCCCTCAATTACTGATGAAGATTATGTTTCCGAATTTGAATTTGGCATCAGCAAATCTGCCTTTGACCGTTATCCCAAGTACACCCGCTACCCCTTTGTTGTGATGCACCTGCCCTTGTTCCTGGAAAGACTGGTCGGGTGGGCTGAAAGCTTTGGCGTGGAGTATGCCTTCGACACCGAGTTTGTAGATTTTATCTATACCGATGGCCGGATTCATGGCGCGAAGCTGAAGCAGGGTGAAAAGGAATTTGATCTATCGGCCAGGCTTGTTGCCGATGCATCAGGTATCAAATCCGTAGGGCGCCGCAAGCTGAAAGAGGACTACGGGGTGGAGACATTTGAGATTGGACCCGATGATAAATTTTATGTGATCTTACGCTATGTAAAGTTGAAAAACCCCGAAACCGACCGCCTGTCATACAGCACCGGCTGGCCATTCTACAAGACCTGGATTGCACCGCAGCACGATAAAGACGGTGCTATAATCGGCGTTGGTGCTAATTTCTCTTTTGATTTCGCGGAAAGAGTCTATCAAAAGTTTATCGCGCAGATCAATTTGCCTCCCCATGAACTGCAACACATAGAGAAGGGCACCACTCCCTACCGCCGCCCCCCTTATTCTTTTGTGGCTGACGGCTTTGTGGTTTTAGGTGATGCTGCCTGCCTGACGAAACCATTTAGCGGTGAAGGAATCACTGCGGCGTGGGGCTTGTGTGCTATCGCCGCCGAAGAATTTGCCAGGGCGATGAAAGACGGGCAATACCCGGATGCGAAAAGGGTTTGGCATACCAATGTCCGTTATCAACGCGGACAGGGTGCTAAATTTGCCTACCTGATGGCGACCCTAATCGGTGCGGTAAATGGCACCGCCGAAGAAAATGATTATCAGTTTAAAAAGGATATTATTTTTAGTGATCATGATTTAACAGCCATGAACCGGGATTTCGGTGTTACCTTAGGTGTAAGCGATGTGTTATCACTTGTTTTAAAAATAGTTGGCGGGATTTTAACGAAAAATATATCAACAGCTACTGTTCGCTCGCTCTTGCGATCGGTTAAGTTTGCGGGCAGGCTTCAGAAACATTATGAAAATTACCCGGAAGATATCGCTGCTTTTGAGGCCTGGAAGCAAGAGGCAAATGAGCTGTGGGCTTCCGCGGGAACCATGGCCGATACAGCAAAGCAGCAGCACTCCGCTTAGAGCTTTTGTTTCAGCTTGTTAATGGTTTCATGGTGGGTTTGCCTGGTAATCGGGAACCAGATTAACAGCGGCAGGCTTAAAAATACCAGAAAAGAAGGTACCGGCCCAAAGAAGAGGCGGATGCCCAAAAGCGCTTGAGCGGACTGGGCCACATCAGGCAGAAAGCCGAACAGCTCCAAAACCCAGCCGGCGATAAAGAGGCCCAGAGCATCGGAGAGCTTGCCGATAAAACCCCTGACCCCATAGTACATACCTTCCCGCCGTTCACCGGTGAGCAGTTCATCGTACTCGATTACATCCGGCAGGATCGACCAGGGAAGGACCCATTGCGCCGAAAACCCGAAACCGGCAATTAAGATAATCACATAAATGAAGTTGCTGCCGCCCAAGGGCAGAAAAAAGGTTGAAGCGGTAGCACCGAAGGCGATAAAGAGTCCAAGGGCGTAGGTGGGGCCTTTGGCCCACCGGTCGGTCAGCCATTTCCAGAAGTAGAGGAAGACCCCGATGGTGACCAGCAGCAGCGCCATCACCAAAGGGATTTGTTCTCTCATATCCAGCTGGTAGGTTAGAAAAAAGGGCATATAAGACATAACCAGCATAAAGCTCATTCCGGTAATGCCGCCCTGGATCAGGAGAAAATTAAAGGGCCGGTTCTTAAAACAGGTCAGTATAGATTTTAACGCGGGCAGTTTAGAGGGGGCGCCTTCCAGCTCTTTACGCTGTTTCACGCCGAAGCTGGTGAGGTAAAGGCAGAGCACGGCAAAGGCAGCGAAAATAATACCCATCATCTGCCAACCGATCCGGTCTGTAATGAAGAGGCCGGCTACCAGGGGAGGCAGCGCTGCGCCAATCATGTAGCCAAGGGTGCCGCCGATCATGCGCACGGTGGTCAGGCTGGTGCGTTCGTCATAATCACGAGTCAGCTCGGGTGTCATCGAATAGTACGATACGGATACCACCGTGACAAAAGTGAAATAGAAGAGGAAAGTAAAGGTAATCCAGCCGGTTAAAAGAGGGCCGGAAAGCTGGGCCGGAATCAGCCAGAGCAGGGCGAAAGAAAGGCCGAACGGCAGGGTGCCGAGGTAGAGGTAAAACTTGCGGCGCCCGAACCGCGATTTAGTCCGGTCAGAAAGCCATCCGAAAAGTGGATCGTTAACGGCGTCCCAGATTTTTCCCAGCAATAATACGGTTCCGACCAGGGCCGGGTTAATCCGGGCAACATCGGCATAAAAGAAAAGGATGAAAAAGGCTACTGTGCTTAAGCAAAGCGAGATCCCGATATCGCCAAACATATAGAAAATCTTGGTGGAAGCACTCAACCGGTCACGTTCCGTTAAAGTTGTCATTTCGCCCTCCTTAGGTAATAACCACTGCTCTATTCGACATTAAAGCATCTTTTCCTACAGGATGTGGCTGTTTAGCCTACCAGCGATGTTTGCAGTATTCGGCGGAGCCGAAGACTCGATCTGAAGACTCAATTGAAAGCTTTGTCCCGTCGTCCAGCACAACTTTACCGGTGATGAATCCGTAAACGTGGAGCCCCCCGGACCGCAGCACAAGCAGATTTGTATCTTCTTCGTTACTGTAAATGGGCTGAAGTTGAAGATCAACCCGACCGTCGTTGCTGCTGTAGTGCCAGGGCTTAAGGGGATCTTTTTCATCGAAGGTGTAAGTGACCTCGTCCAGGTGATGACCTTTTCCATCATAAAAGAGCATGCTTTTACTCGATTCGGTGCCAAAACCGTAGTCGATATTGAAACCGAAGGGTTTCCCGTTCACCATGCCTGAGGCGTAGGACCACCACCACCGGGTGTGGTAAGGAAATACTCCGCGGCTCCAGTCAAGCGCGGCATAGCTGTTGTTTTCCTCACCCTTAAATTCGTAGCGCTCATCGCCCAACTGCACTGTTCCCACGGCGGGCAGGCAGACAATTTTCTGCACATAAACAAAGTGCTTTGGGTTTTTGAAAGGGATCACATTGACCATGGTATCGTCTTTTGGGTTCCTGGTCAGGGTTATCCGGCCGGAGATCCCTTTTCGTCCATCAAATTCATACCCGGGGAAATCAAAGGTCAGCTCCCGTTGTGATAATTCACCGGGGAGATGTTTAAACTTTATCCAGCTGTCGTCTTTTCTAAACTCCACATCCCCGGTATCCGCCGTGGGAGGCAAGTTTAAATTGCCCCGGGTTAAAAGCTTAACAACCATCATGCTTTTAAACTTTTGTGCCTGGTAATCGAGCCAATTAACATGGCCCATCCCAAAGTAGCCCACATCGGAGACAATCAAATTCAACTGGAACTCTGGATTCAAAATGCAGTAGCAATCCCATTCTTTCAACCGGAGCAAGCTTGCCCGCATTTTTTCCCGGTTGTAATTCATCAGCAGTTGCTTTGCCCAACCGGTCTGGGTCAGGTTGCCCTGGTCGTCGAACAAATCAGAGCCGTGAATGATCTCTTTTTGCATAAATCCCATTCCTCCGTTCTGAGGCACTGAGCAACACTTTTTGCGCCGTTGTAGCAATTTAATTCATTATTAGTCTCCCATCTCCTGC
>CAYTER010000079.1:0-1293 GCA_964436815.1 uncultured Syntrophomonadaceae bacterium | reverse complement strand
CGGGCTGTGAAAAATTAACCGGATTAGAGCGTTACCGGATTCGCCAGGGGCGGTACCGGATTCTTTATTCCATCCAGGATTATCAGCTGACCATCTGGGCAGTCAAAGTTGCTCACCGAAAAGATGTTTATAAACCATAGCTCAGCAGAGGTCTTTAATCGGGAACCACAGGGATGATGTTAGTGTTGAGACGAGAATTAAGGCAATAAGGAAGATGAAGGAAAAGGGTTTATTGATCAAGAAAAACAAACTGTTAAAGATTAATTATGGGGGTGCTTTGATGATGGCAGAGAATAACTGCGGTATCTATGCTGTTCTGTCAGGCGATCTGGTGGAATCAGCTAAACTTGATTCCGTTAGCCTTAAAATGGTTATTCAGAGCATCAAAGAGGGGCAGGCCAGGTTTGTAAAAGCATACCCCGGTTCGATAATTGGACAAGTTGACATTTTCAGCGGTGACAGTTGGCAGGTGCTCATGGAACATGAGCATTTATCTTTTAGAGCAGCCCTTTATTTTAGAGCCCTGGTAAAAGCGGTTAAAGGTTTAAAAGCCGACACCCGTATTGCCCTGGCCTGGGGTAAAATTGATGAGGATAGTGTTAACCCGGAACGCATATCTGAATCAACAGGTGAAGCATTTACTCTCTCCGGCCGGGCTTTAGCCGAAATGGATAGATCAAGACGACTGGTTATGAAACTCCCGGAAGCCTTTATTAAACTTGGAGGTAAAGATTATTCCTTTTTACAAGATACCCTTATATTGCTTGATGAAATTTCCAATCGCTGGACCGAAAAGCAAGCGGAAGCAATTGTTTATGCCTTGCTTGGAGTTAAGCAGAAAACAATAGCTGCTGAACTGAATCTTGTTCAATCAACAATAAATAAAAGTTTAAATGGAGCAGGTTGGAACAGCCTCAACCAATATCTAGGCAATATAGAATATCGCCTTACAGGGCGATAATTAATAAATATCGCCTTATAAGGCGATATTATTGGGTGGAGTTAAATGGAAAAATATCTTGCAGTATTAGTTGCGTCCCATTTTATTGCCGATTTTCTACTTCAGCCAGATAGCCTGGTAAATAAAAAAAGTAAACCTTTTTACTTAATCGTTCATGCGGTTATCCATGCCCTGATCAGCTATCTATTGCTTCAGAACTGGACAGGATGGCTGGTTCCCCTGCTGGTGTTTATTTTCCACATTGTAATTGATTATATAAAGCAGGTTAAAACAGGTGGCGTAGAATCTGCAAAGACCATAGTAGCAGATCAGGCTGCGCATCTAGCCAGCCT
>CAYTER010000078.1:0-7274 GCA_964436815.1 uncultured Syntrophomonadaceae bacterium | reverse complement strand
GTAACTCCCTCCCTTGAATTGCGAGGGTATCAATAACTCCCTCCCCCTTGAGGGGGGAGGGTCGGGGAGGGGGTGATCAAGATTCTTAGTTTTTTCCAACCTCCAACTTCTCATCTCTCACTTCTAAAATGGGGAGGGTCGGGGTGGGGGTGAATAAGTTCTTAAAACTCAGCCGATCCATTTATGACCCTGCCCACCTAATGTATAAATATTATGAAAGTACCAACTTTAAGGCAGGTAAAGGATTTTTTAGCAGTATTGTCGAAAAGAAATCTGAAAAACTTCATCAGGGTGTATTTTTTTGCCCTCTTAAGAGGTGTCATTTTTGAAAATTGCTGTTTCCGGCAAGGGCGGCGCCGGCAAATCAACGGTGTCTGCTCAGTTAGTGCGCTGTTTCACCCTGCACGATTTGCCCGTTTTTGCTGTTGATGCCGATCCCGATGCCAACTTGGGCCTGGTTCTCGGCCTTGATCCTGATCTCTTAGATCAGCTTCGACCCCTGGCTGAGCTGCAGGATGTCATTGAAGCTAAAAATGCCGGGGGAGGCACCCTGGTTGATTTAAATCCGAATGTCGACGATGTTCTTGAAAACTACACTCTGCGCGATGGGTTGCTGCGCTTCATGAAGATGGGGGCCATCAAGCAGGGTGGCTCAGCCTGTTACTGCAAAGAAAACTCCTTTTTAAATGCAGTTTTGACCACCATGCTCCTTGATCGGCCGGAAGCGGTAGTTCTCGATATGAGCGCCGGCATTGAGCACCTGACCCGCGGCACGGCCAGCGGGGTGGGGCTGATGCTGGTGGTAGTTGAGCCCTCGCGGGCCGGTGTCAGCACTGCTAAAGCTGTTGACCGTCTTGCCGCCGATTTAAAAATTGAGGAAGTCCTCTTTATCGGCAATAAAATCCGCAGTGATGAGGACCGCCTTTACTTAGAATCCTCTCTTCCGGCGGAGCGTTTTGCCGGCATGATTCCCTTCTCAGAACAGGTTCTGGAAAGAGCACGCCGTGGTGTGCCGATGGTTTCGACCCTCGACGATCTTTTACCGGGCCTTGAAAAAATATATTCGATGGCGTGCGGGAGGTGACAGGCAGCTGCTTTAATGTTTAACCCAACAATTATTGTTTGACTAAATAAAAGCAATAAGGGGACAGAACAAGAATATCTGTTTTACTATCCTAAAGGAGGTTAGACCATTTAATGTCCGAAGAAAAGAAAAAAATTGACAACAGAAGGACAATTGATCCGGCGGCGCTGGCAGTTATTGATTTTAATGATGGTAATGGACAGCATGAAACCGCTTACGATCGCTATGTAAAAATGCAGCCCCAGTGCAACTTCGGCCGGACCGGTGTTTGCTGCCGGATCTGCCTGCAGGGCCCCTGCCGTATTACCAAGAAATCTTCAAAGGGGATTTGTGGCGCCCATGGTTACACCATTGTTGCGCGCAACCTGATCAGGGCCATTAGTGGCGGTACCGGAGCCCACTCCGACCACAGCCGTCATATGCTCTATGCTTTGATGGAAGTGCTTGAGGGCAAGGCTCCCGATTATGGGGTGGAGGATCCTGAAAAACTGCGTCGGGTTGCTTCAAGGCTTGGAATCGAGATCGAGGGCAAAGATGATCTCCAGTTGCTCGAAGCAGTTCTACAGCAGGCTATCTCTGACTTTACCAAAATCACCCCTGAACCTTGTAAATGGTTGGAGACTACCGTAGTACCCGAGCGGATGGAAAAATTTGATGCCTGCAACATTCAACCCCGTTCCATCCATACAACCATTTCCGAAACGATGGGGCAGACTCACATGGGTGTGGATGCTGACCCGGTTAACCTGATCTTCCAGGGTTTGAAAACATCACTTTGTGATTACATTTGCATGCATATCGGTACCGACCTTTCCGACATTCTCTTTGGTACACCCAAACCGGTACATACCGAAGCTAACTTTGGGGTTATCGATCCCGAGATGGTAAACATTGCTGTGCATGGGCATAACCCGCTCTTGAGTGAAATGATTGTCCGCCAGGCCCGCGAAATGAAAGCGGAAGCTGAAGCAGCCGGAGCCAAGGGTGTCAAGTGTATGGGTATCTGCTGTACCGGTAACGAGGTGCTGATGCGCCAGGGTGTACCGGTGCTGACCAACTTCCTTTCCCAGGAGCTGCCGATCATGACCGGCGGTATTGACCTGATGGTTGTTGACGTCCAGTGTATCATGCCTGGCATTAAAGCTCTTTCCGATTGTTATCACACCAGGGTAGTGACCACCATGTCGCACTCGAAAATCCCCGGTTCCTATCACATTGATTTCAGTGAGGAGCACGCAGTCGAGAAGGCAAAAGAGGTTATCAACCTGGCGATCGAAGCCTTCAAAGAGCGGCAGGGTAAGGTTGTAGATATCCCTGATATCAAACACAAGGTAACGGCCGGATTCAGTATGGAAGCGATTGAGGACGTCTTAAGCGCCATTAATCCCGATGAGCCGATCAAAGTGGTCACCGATGCCATTGATTCAGGTCAGTTGCGCGGCGTGGTTCTTTTCGCCGGTTGCAACAACCTGCGGGTGCCTCACGATGCCAGTGGTTCTTACCTGATCAAAGAAATGGCTAAAAACAATGTTTTGATTGTTGCCACCGGTTGTGCTGCCGGCACCGCTGCCAAGCTTGGCTTGATGAATGCTGATGCAGTTGAGGAATATGCCGGTGAAGGGCTTAAATCCTTTATCCACATGCTAAATGACGCAAACAAGGATAAATTAAAAGAAAAACTGCCACTGGTTTTCCATATGGGCTCCTGCGTGGATAACTCCAGGGCGTATGATTTTACTACGGCGCTTGCCCGTCAGTGGAAAGTGGATACCCCGAAAGTACCTTTCGTTGCCTCCGCACCGGAAGCGATGAGTGAAAAAGCCGTATCGATCGGCAGCTGGTGTGTTACTTTAGGTGTTCCAACTCATGTTGGTGTTGTGCCAGAGGTAACCGGCAGCGCTTTGGTTGATGGAGTTGCGTTGCAGATCGCCGAAGATGTTTACGGAGGCTACTTCATCTGGGAAGAAGATCCCGAAAAAGCAGCCGAAAAGATCCTGGCAGCTCTTGATGAGCGCTCCTGGAAACTGAAAATTCACCAGCAAACTGCTGAGAAGTACGAAACTGAACTGTCCAAGGGATGGTAAAATAATTCGCTAAAAAGGAGGCACGATTAATGAGTACAGATGGTGTTCTGACCAGAGACTGGAAAGAATCGTTTGATGAAATATTCGACGGCGCTGTTGATGAGTCAAACCCGCCGTTAAAACTCTTTGAAAAAGCTTATGAAGGGGCGGTAATCGCCACCAGTTATGCTGAAATTCTGCTGAACCAGGCGATTAAACGTTTTGGCCCCGATAAACCGGTGGCCTACCCGGACACCGGTTATTATTTGCCGGTAATACGGGCGCTGAGCGGCGAGGCGGTTCAGAAACTGGGTGACCTGCCCCCGATTTTAAACCGGATGCGTAACCAGATTTACGAAGATTTAAATTTCCACAATGCCCGCCTCTGCGGGGAAGCAGCCGCCTATTCGGCTGAAATTATCGAAGCGCTGCGCTATCTCGATGGCGCCAAGCCGCATGTCGAACCCTGGACCGGGTTCCTCGGCGACCCTGTTGTCCGCCGTTACGGTATTCTCTTGGTGGACTGGACCATTCCCGGCCAGGCTGTCATTATGGGCAAGGGCAAATCCAGCGAAGCAGTCGGCAAGATGATCCAGGATCTGCAGGGTAAAGGTTTTATGATCTTCCTCTGCAACCAGGTAGTTGAGCAGGCTATTGAAGCCGGCTGCAAGCTCGGGATTGACTTTATTGCCTTCCCGATCGGTAACTTCACCCAGATTATTCATGCCGTTAACTACGCCCTGCGCGCCGGTATTGCTTTCGGCGGTATCCCGCCCGGAGAGCGCCAGAATACCCGTGACTACCAGCGCCGCCGCGTTCGTGCTTTTGTGCTGCAGCTGGGCGAAATTGATGAAGTCCAGGTAGCTGCCCACTTTGCCGCTATCTTCTTAGGCTTCCCGGTGATCACCGACCAGGAACTGCCCGAAGACGAGCAGATCCCGAACTGGTACGTATCACATCCCAATTACGACGATTTGGTCCAGGTGGCGATGGAAATCCGCGGCATCAAGCTGAAGATCCTCGACATCCCTGTTCCAATTACTGTTGGCCCGGCTTTCGAGGGTGAAGTAATCAGGAAAGGCGATATGCGGGTTGAATTCGGTGGCGGCCGGACCACGGCTTTTGAGCTGGTTGAAATGGTCGGCGAGGACGACATCGAAGATGGCAAGATCGAGGTTATCGGCCCGGAAATCGACGAAGCTCCCGAAGGCGGATCTCTGCCGCTCGGTATCATGGTCAAGATCTTTGGCCGGAAAATGCAGCAGGACTTCGAAGGTGTTCTTGAGCGCCGTATCCACTACCTGATCAACTACGGTGAAGGTATCTGGCATATGGCCCAGCGCGACACGATCTGGATGAGGATTAGCAAGGACGCTGCCGCCAAGGGCTTTAAGATTCATCACTTCGGCGAGCTGCTGGTAGCTAAGTTCAAGGATGAATTCCCCTCGATTGTTGACCGGGTTCAGGTAACACTGATTACTGACGCCGCTAAAGTTGAGGAAGGTCTGGCTCATGCCCGCACCTTTTATGCTGCCCGTGACGAAAGGCTGCGCGGTCTGACTGACGAATCGGTCGAGGAATTCTATTCCTGCATCCTTTGCCAGTCCTTTGCCCCGAACCACTGCTGTGTTGTAACGCCTGAGCGTCTTGGGCTTTGCGGCGCGGTGAGCTGGCTGGATGGTAAAGCAGCTTATGAGATCGACCCGACAGGCCCTAACCGTCCGATCAAGAAGGAAGGTTTAATCGACGAGAAGAATGGTATCTGGGAGTCGGTGAACGAATATGTTTACAACAACACTAACCGCACGATCGAACGGTGCTCCATGTACAGCTTCATGGTTGAGCCGATGACTTCCTGCGGTTGCTTCGAATGTATTATGGCTATTCTCCCTGAAGCCAACGGGGTGATGATTACCACCCGTGAATACAGCGGGGATACCCCGATCGGGATGACTTTCTCCACCCTGGCCGGGACCTGCGGCGGCGGGGTGCAGACTCCAGGTTTCATGGGTCACGGCCGCGCTTTCGTGCTCAGCAAGAAGTTCATCAGCGCCGACGGTGGCCTTGAGCGTCTGGTATGGATGCCGAAAGAGCTAAAGGACTCCTTAGGCGATGACCTGCGCAAACGGGCGGAGGAAGCTGGTCTCGGAGCTGACTTTGTAGATAAAATTGCTGACGAAACAGTTGGTACTACATCAGATGAGATTCTGCCTTTCCTTGAAGAAAAGGGTCATCCGGCCCTGGCCATGGAGCCGCTGATGTAGAAGTAAGGATAAAAGCTTCGGTGGAGGTAACGATGAAACCGGAGCTTCTTTACGTAAAACCACCACTGATTAGTCACCTTCACTGATCATGGTGGAGGGTTGGAGTTATTAAATTCCCTTTCCCTTGAAAGTAGAGGGTTTGAGTTTAAACTCCCTCTCCCTTGAAAGTAGAGGATTGGAGTTATGAAAACTTCCTCTACCTAGAAAGTAGAGAGTTGGAGTTGAAAACTCCCCTCATTTGAAAGTAGAGGGTTGGAATTATTAAACTCCCTCCCCCTTGAGGGGGGAGGGGCGGGGTGGGGGTGAAAAAGATTCTTAACTTTTTCCAACCTCCAACCTCCAACCTCTCACCTCTAACTTCTGAAATGGGGAGGATCAGGGTGGGGGTGCAAATTATTTATTCTGTACCCAATTAAGTTTAGTACAAGAAAGGAGTAGATAGTTAATGGGTTTAACCGGTTTAGAAATCTACAAACACTTACCCAAAACAAACTGTAAAGACTGCGGTTCACCTACCTGCCTGGCTTTTGCCATGGCCCTGGCATCGGGTAAAGCTTCACTTGATGCCTGTCCGCATGTCACCGATGAGGCGAAGAGTGCACTTGATTCCGCCTCTGCTCCCCCGATCAAGCTGGTCAAGGTTGGCGCAGGTGATCACGTTGTCGAACTCGGCGAAGAGACCGAGATTTTCCGTCATGATAAGCGTTTCTTTCATCCGACAGGCGTTGCCGTTTTAATTAGCGACAGCGAAGATGTAGCTGCTAAGGCTGACGCTTTCGAGGGACTGGAGTTTCACAGGGTCGGTATGGACTACGTTACCGACATGGTTGCCGTTAAATGTGATTCCGGTGATGCAGGCAAATTTAAAGCTGCAGTTGAAACAGTTGCCGGCAAGACCAAGAAAGCGATGATCCTGATTGCTGAAGATCCGGCCGTCATGGAAGCAGGTCTTGGCGTTGTTGCCGAACGTAAGCCGTTGATCTATGCTGCAACGGCAGCCAACTATGAAAAGATGGTTGAACTGGCCAAAGCTAAGGGCTGCCCGCTGGCTGTTAAAGGCGAAGGACTGGATGCAACAGCCGAACTGGTGGAGAAGATTGTTGCCCTTGATTACAAGGAACTCGTCCTTGACAGCGGAGCCCGCGAAACCAGCAAGGTACTGGCTGACCTGACCCAGTTCAGGCGCCTGGCAGTCCGCAAAAAATTCCGCCCCTTCGGCTATCCAACTATCGCTTTTACCTCCAAGGAAGATCCGCGTGAAGAAGTCGTCCAGGCCGGGGTTTACTTAAGCAAGTATGCCGATATCGTTGTGCTGAAGGCTTCTGCCAAGCAGCAGCTGATTCCGCTGCTCTCCTGGAGGCAGAACCTTTACACTGATCCGCAGAAACCGATCGCCGTCGAAGCTAAGCTTTACGATATCGGTGAAGCGCATGATAACTCACCGGTTTACGTGACTACCAACTTCTCGCTCACCTACTTTATTGTTGAAGGAGAGGTAGAAAGCTCTCGTATCCCAAGCCGGATCTTATCGGTTGACACCG
Organism: uncultured Syntrophomonadaceae bacterium; assembly: GCA_964436815.1. Taxonomy (GTDB): domain Bacteria; phylum Bacillota; class Dethiobacteria; order DTU022; family DTU022; genus UBA993. Next base: position 322 of record CAYTER010000078.1, on the reverse strand, counting down.
GTGGTATCTCTGTGCTTACCGCTTATGCTGATAATAAGTTTTCCGCAGAAACAATTACTGAAGCGATCAAAAAATCCGGTCTTGAGGAAAAAGTTAAGCACCGTAAGATTGTTTTGCCGGGACATGTTGCCGTGCTGAAAGGTGCGCTGGAAGAAGAGTCGGGCTGGGAAGTAATCGTAGGCCCGCGTGAAGCTTCCGGTATTACCAAGTTCTCGAAGGAAAACTTCGCCTAAGATTGATTAGGTCTAGGGGATAGTTACAAATCTCCTTCATACGAGGGAAGTAAGAAATCAATAACCTCCCTCCCCCTTGCGGGAGAACG
>CAYTER010000077.1:0-7533 GCA_964436815.1 uncultured Syntrophomonadaceae bacterium | reverse complement strand
TTAAATACGTCTCTTCGATTCTGTTCATAACCGATAAAGCCTGCTCCTTGTTTAAACCGGGCAGAAGCAATAGAAACTGAGCATCATTCCACTTGGTAACCAGGTCGCCTTTTCGCAATGAAAACATGATTGCGTCTTTTAAATCCAGCATGACATTTTTTAATTTATCCGCCGGAGCTGTTGAAGAATCAGGAGAAGTGATGGTTAAAAGGCAAAGAAGGACGGACTGACCGCTTCTTTCACTCCTTAACCGCTCCATTCGGTAGAAATAACGAAATAATCCCGGATCGCAGTAGTAAGCTCCTTCAACAATTTCTTTGCCCTTTAGACCTTCCTGGATTGCTGAAAGATCAAGTTCAAAGTTGCCTTCTTCGACCCCGATTTGGCGGTAGAGGTTCTTTAAGGTAGAGGATGGTTTAATGCCCATCTCACGGAAGTAGGCAGAAGTGACTTCATTGTAGTGCGCCCGGGCCCTGACAGTCTGACCCTCGGCAATCATTGCTTCCAGCATGAGGATGTGAATATTTTCATCGAAATAATCAATGGTTGCTGCCCGCTCGCAAAGCTGTATTATTTCGGTATAAGCCCTTTTACGTTTAAGCAGATCGACTAGGTCATAGATGGCATTAAGGTAAAGATCGTGGTAGTAGGCTCGCAGAGGCTCAATCCACTCGCTGTAAGATGATTCGGGAAGATATTTCCCTTTGTAAAGGTTAACTGCCTGGCGGTAAAAAGCTATTCCCTGGTCCGGATCATTTATGCTTAAATCCTGTGCTTTAGTACAAAACGCTTCAAACTGATCGGCATCAACCCAGCATTCAATCTTATTTTCCCAGCGATAGCTGCCCTGGCTGAAAATTATATTCTCGGAAAGAGATGGTTTTGAATCTTCAACCTTCAAAGCCTGACGTAACCTGAAAATCTGGGCTCTCATGGCGGTACCCGGGTCTGAATATTCTTTTTCGGGCCAAATCCGTTCCAAAATTTCTTCCGGGTAAAAAGATTTATCGCGGTTTGACAGCAAATATTTGAAGACTTCCCACATTCTTCGTGATCGGCTGCTGCTTTCAGTGATGATTGAATTCCCCTGGTCAATGTAGAACTTGCCAAGGGTGTGGATCTTAAACTGTAATTGCTGATCCGTTGCTTTTACCTGAGGCATGAATTTCTCCAACCGCTCAAGATCTATATATTCTCTGACACTATAATACTATAGAATTACTTTATTATCAGATTATAAATAGCCTTAGAGAAACTTCCGGCAAATGCGTTAATTAACAGTATACTTTAACAAATAGTTTCTGTAAATAAATATAAGGATTTTTATGTTATTTTTTTCTATTAAATGTATTATGGGAAATATTGAGTTCTAAGGTAGGTTTGCTTCAGCCCTGGCTACATTTTCATTATGTTCCTGCAGGGTGCGGGAAAAAAAGTGCTCCCCGCTTCCGTCGTATTTATAATTGTAAAAATAGTAGTCGGAGGGTTCGGGGTAAAGGGCAGCCATGATGGAGGCTTCACCGGGAGCGGCAATTGGTCCGGGAGGCAGTCCATCATGCAGGTATGTATTAAAAGGAGAATCAATCTCGAGATCCCTGAAAGTTAAAAACTCTTTGGTTTCGCCCAGGGCATACTGGATTGTAGCATCGATCTGTAACCGCATGCCGATTGCCAGGCGGTTATAGATAACCCCGGATATTAAGGGCCGTTCGTGATCGACCCGTCCTTCACGCTCCACCATGGCAGCAATAGTTAGCACCTCATGCAGGTTGGTATCTAGTTCGCTAATCCGATCTTCGGCTTCATCAGTAATAATCTGATCAAGACGGCGCAGCATCATAGCCGCAATCTCTTCCATGCCAATTTCCGGGTATACTTCGTAAGTATCGGGAAACAGATACCCTTCAAGAAGATATTCAACTTCACTGCTGTTGACCTCTTTTAAAAAAGGAAATTCTTCCATAATGCTGTCCGGTGGTTGCACGGCGAAAGCCAGGAAAGAACTGCTGTCAACCAGGCCTCTTTCCTCAAGACGCAGGGCAATTTCTCTGATTGTATAGCCTTCGGGGATTGTAAACCAGATCGTTTCTGAATAAACCTCTCCCGTAGTCAGCTTAGTGGCAATTTGTTCAAGGCTTAGTGAAGGGCTTAAATTATAGGTACCGGCTATAAAACGATGCCCCAGAACATTACGGCGCACATAATATTGAAAAACCTGCTGGTTGTGGATTAATCCTTCCCGGTAGAGTAATTCACCGATAGTAGCGGCATTTGCACCGGCAGGTATATCGACCAGACGGAAATCCTCTACAGCTTCGGGATCAACCGGTTGGAGCTGGGCATTATAGTAACTGCTTAAAGCAGCAAAAGCGGCTATGGAAAGAATTATTAAAACCAGCAACACAACCAGAATTCTTTTGAACATTAATCCGGCACCTTCTTAAAAGAGTTCCTCGTCATCTTCGTACTCTACGTTTTGCACTCGCTCTTCCCAAACAGCTGCCACTTCGTTCCACTCGGTTTCATCATCAACCTCAACCAGCGTTTCTTCTCCCTCATCGACATCGATGCGGAAAATGTACGCTTCATCCTCAAAATCAACTTCGTCGTCTTCGTCGTCGTCATCTAAGTAGAGCACCGGTACCAGGATCGCGTATTCCTTATAATCAAGTTCAAAGCGGTCAACCATGGCAAACTCGTGCTCATGACCTTCTTCATCAACCAGGATCACAATATCTGTTCTTTCTTCTCCATTACCGTTCATATACTGACACCTCTTTTTTAAGATTGGCTATTTAGTTTGTTATTATTCTATCCCTGATTTCAGGCGGGATAGGTAAGTTTCAAGAATCAGCACAGCGGCCAGTTTATCTCTGACTGCACGTCTTTTCTTTCGACTGGCCCCTCCTGCAATCAGGGTTTTTTCGACGCTGCCTGAAGTTAGCCGTTCATCGACCATGGTAACCGGTAGTCCAGTCCGATTTTGAACTTTACCGGCAAATTCTGCAGCAAGTCCGGAAGCCGTTCCTGCAGTTCCGTTCATCTTGAGCGGATTTCCGACGATCAGCCGCTCTACGCCAAACTCTGTGCAAATCTCTGCAATCCGGCGCAGTGCCTGCTCCTGATCATCAAAAAAAATAGTCTCGAGACTCTGGGCAGTAATACCCAGTGGATCGCTGATTGCCACACCGATTTTCTTTTCGCCGGGATCTAAACCGAGCAGTCGCAAGAGATGGTCTTCTCCATTACAGGCTTTTTTTCTCGGCAAGTTTCAGATAAGTGCCGACAATCTCTTCGAGCAGTTCGTCGCGCTCTACCTGTCTGATCAGGCTGCGGGCATTCTGGTGGCTGGTTATATAAGCCGGATCGCCTGACAGCAGGTAACCGACCAACTGATTAAGAGGGTTGTATCCTTTCTCTTTTAAAGCCTGGTAGACTGATGTTAATACTTTTCTGGCCTTATTATCAACCTCTTCGGCTTCGACGCGGAATAATACAGTTTCCTCAAAATTTTTATTATCAGGCATCCATTACTCCTCCCACCCTGACTAAGCTGCACAAAAATTCAGGATCTTAAATATTTTACTGCTCAAGCTGTTTCCGGACCAGGTGTTCAACCTCTTTCAAAGCTTCCGGCAAGGCAGCCGGATTGCTGCCACCGGCCTGGGCTAACTCCGGTTTACCGCCTCCACCGCCTCCGACTTTCCCGGCTACTTCTTTAATAATCTGATCGGCCCGGATCCCTCTTTTAACCAGATCGGGGGTGACGGAACCCACCAGTAAGACCTTGCCATTGTCGATTGCCCCAAGAACTACTGTTGCTGATTGTAGACTGCTTTTCGCTTCATCCATGACCACTCGCAGCGATTCAAAACTGTCAGCGGTGACAACTGCGCTTAATAGCTTTGTTCCCTCAATTACTTTCGTTGTCGATAAAAGCGATTTAACCTCAAATGCAGCTATTTTATGCTTGAATTCCTGGTTACTTTTCTGCAACTGTTTGTAGTCAGCAAGATGCTCCCTGAGTGTCTCTTCAAGCCTGCTCTCGGAACTGTTCAGCATTGCTGAAATATTTTTGAGAGTCTCTTCCTGTTTAACGGCATGCCGGTAAGCACCAAACCCGACTACTGCCTCAATTCGCCGCAGGCCTGAACCGATGCCCTCCTCGGCGATAACCTTGAAAAGACCAATCTCGCCGGTTGCTGATACATGGGTTCCTCCGCAAAGTTCCCGGGTATAATCACCGGCAGCAACCATGCGGACTGATCCTTCTTCATATTTTTCAGCAAACAAGGCAGTGGCTCCGGCTTCTTTTGCCGCCTCAAGAGTTGTTAGGGTTGCCTTTACCGGAACGTTATCAAGGATCATCCGGTTAACCTCTTCCTCCACAGCTTTAAGCTCTAACCCGGTAAGGGCAGTGAAGTGGTTGAAGTCAAACCGCAGACGATCCGGAGCTACCAGCGATCCGGCCTGATTAATGTGATCCCCCAAGTTATGACGTAAAGCCCGATGCAGCAAATGAGTTGAGGTATGACTGCGGCAGATACCGCGGCGGCGTACCTGTTCAACTTTAGCTGTAACCCTGCTGCCTGAGCTGATTAAACCTTCAATAACCCGGCCCCGGTGAACTATCTGACCGGCAGGCGTAAAAACAGTATTTAACACCTTAAACTTTCCTTCAGCAGATTCAATCACACCGGTATCGCCAATCTGGCCCCCGGCTTCTGCATAAAATGGCGTTTGGTTGAGAAGCAGTTCTGCCTCTTCGCCTTCCTTAATTTCGCTCACTTTTTCTCCGTCACTTAAGAGCAGCAGAACTTCTGCATCCTGCTCGAGATAATCATAGCCGGTAAATATTGTTGTTAATGATTCTGCGGCCTTGTACTGATCACCCTGCTCGCTGCCAATTGCTGAGCGGGCTGCAGCTCTGGCCCTGTTCTGCTGTATTTTAAGATTATCGCCAAAGCCTTCCCGGTCAACCGTATAGCCCTTCTCCTGCAGGATTTCCGCTGTCAAATCAAGCGGAAAACCGAATGTGTCGTAAAGTTTAAAGGCCTGATCTCCCGGTAATGCCGTAATGCCTTCTGCTTTCATTTGATCTAAATAACCGTCAAGAATTTCTGTGCCCTGGGCCAGGGTTTCCTGGAATTTACGTTCTTCAAGTTTGACGACCTGACGGATATAATCAAGACGTTCCTTCAGCTCCGGGTAAGCAAATCCCATCTGATCAACAACCAATGTCGCGGCATCGGTCATAAAGTCCCCTTCGATACCGAGCAGCCTGCCAAAGCGGACCGCCCTGCGCAATAGTCTTCTTAAAACATATCCACGACCTTCGTTGGAAGGGATAACTCCGTCGGCAATCATGAAAGTAGTGCCCCTGCTGTGTTCGGTTACTATCCTGAGAGGCACTTGCTGATCACTCTTTGTGGAACCGGCAAGACCGGCAAAATGATCATAGAGAGGTTTAACCTGATCGGTATCAAAAAGTGAATGGACACCCTGCAGGGCCATGGCCAGACGTTCCAGACCTGCCCCGGTATCAATGTTCTTCTGCTTCAATTCAACTAATTCGCCTGACGCTTCCCGGCTGAATTGGGTGAACACAAGATTCCAGATTTCCAGGTAGCGATCGCAATCACAGCCAACAGCACAGTCAGGACTGCCACACCCGGCACCCTCGCCAAGATCAAAATATATTTCAGAGCAGGGACCGCAGGGACCCAGCCCAATTTCCCAAAAATTATCTTCTTTGCCAAGACGTTTAATGCGATCAGCCGGCACGCCAATATTTTCATTCCAAATCTTAAATGCTTCGTCATCATCTTCATAGATGCTGACCCAGAGACGTTCCAGTGGCAGCCGGTATCCGTTTAAAACAAGATCCCAGGCCCAGGCTATCGCCTCTTCCTTGAAATAATCGCCGAAAGAGAAATTGCCAAGCATCTCAAAAAAAGTTGCATGGCGTCCGGTATGACCAACTCTTTCAATATCGGGAGTACGCACGCATTTCTGGCAGGTTGCCACCCGTGGGTGGGGAGGTTTTTTTTCACCCGTAAAATATGGTTTTAGAGGAGCCATACCAGCCCCAATTAATAATAGAGTTGGATCATTTTGTGGTATAAGGGAAAAACTGGGCATCACCAGATGTTCCTTGGATCTAAAATAGTCCAGAAATAGATCTCGTATAGTACTAGACTGCATCGACTAACCTCCAGTAAGAATTAAAGCAATTATAGCTGTTTTAAAGAAAGGCTGTCAATAAAGGGTAAGCGTGCCGCGGCCACGGCAGATCTCGCTGAACTTGTCCCGGAAAAGAGCGGACAGGTGCGTAGGAACTTCAATTGTCATTTCAACCGTATCGCTATAACCGATATTTATTATTCTTCCTTCCAGGCTTTCAGTGAGCCTGTTTACCAAACCAAGTTCCTCATATTTCAGGTTGGCAAAAAAAGTGGTCAGCGGCACCCTGGAGATCATAACTGCAGCCTCGTGCGCAACTCGGGCGCAATTCCGGTAAGCCCTGGTCAGGCCACCGATCCCCAGCTTGATACCGCCAAAATACCGGGTGGCAACTACAACCGCATCTGATATTTTGCAACCCTGCAAATACTGAAGGATCGGCGCTCCAGCGGTTCCCGCCGGTTCGCGATCATCGGATGCCTTTTCGATGATTCCTTCCCCGTCGCCTATCCGAATAGCGTAAGCATGATGGGTGGCATCAGGATATTCAGCCCGGATCTGGTTAATGAACTGCTCTGCTTCAGGCAGGGTGGCGACCGGCGCAAGGACGGCAATAAACCTTGAACCTGACTCCGAGAAGTTTCTGCGGACAGGCTCCCGGGGACTATAGTATTTTATTACACTATCAGTCATCTTCTCTTTCCGGTTCACTGTTCTTCTTTAATCCATAACGCTCCGGCATAATACTCTCAAGATAACGCTTGATTTTTATCTCTTCTCCCTGGCTGACCGGTTTATAGAACCTTTTATGCGCAAGATCCGGTGGCAGGTAGTCCTGTTTTATATAATGGCCGGGATGATCGTGCGGGTAGAGATATCCCTGTCCGTGGCCCATCTTGCGAGCGCCCCGGTAACTGCTGTCCCTGATGTGATCCGGCACCGGTTGATTTTCGTTTTCTTCGACCAACGACAGGGCCTCTTCAATTGCCAGATATGAAGAATTACTTTTCGGTGAACCGGCCAGGTAAACAGCAACTTGCGCCAGCGGTATCCTACCTTCGGGCAGACCAATCATCTGGACTGCCTGGGCGGCAGCAACCGCCAGCGGCAAAGCCTGTGGATTGGCATTTCCGATATCTTCAGCTGCGCTGATCATCAAACGCCTGGCAATAAAAAGAGGATCTTCTCCTCCTTTAAGCATCCTGGCAATCCAGTAAAGGGCAGCATCAGGATCTGAGCCGCGAATAGATTTGATCAAGGCGGATGCCATATCATAATGACTATCACCCTGGCGATCATAAGTAAACAGCCTGTTTTTAAAGGCTTCAGCCGCGGTCTCAACAGTGATCA
>CAYTER010000076.1:1287-7711 GCA_964436815.1 uncultured Syntrophomonadaceae bacterium | reverse complement strand
GGGGAGGGTCGGGGTGGGGGTGACAAAACCACTGCCCTAAGAATCACCTAACGAAAGGAGTAAAAATAATGGCTGTAGAAATCCAAAAGGAAAAATACAGAAGTTCAGTTGGCGAAGTTGTTCTCGGTGCCACCAAAGATCAGGGCGGCACCCGTAGCCATACCATTACCGTGGGTGGCGAATCTGCCCTGCCTTATCTTCACTTTGAAGGCGCGATTCCCAATCGCCCGGTGGTAGCCCTTGAAGTATGGGACATGAAGCCTGAGGAGTGGGATCCTCTTTTTGAAAAGTATTACGGGGATGTTTGGAGCGATCCGGGCGCCTGGGCGAAAAAGTGTGTTGATCAATTTGGCGCGGATTTGATCCAGATTCGTCTGAAAGGCGCAGATCCCGACCTGAAGGGCGCTTCGGTTGATGACTGCGTCGCTGCAGTTAAGAAAGTACTTGAGGCTGTTGGCGTTCCCCTGATCGTTGTCGGCTGCGGCAAGCCGGAAGTTGACAATACCCTTTACGCCCCGATCGCCGAGGCGGCTGCAGGCGAAAACCTGCTGATGGGTGTGGCCGAGTTGGAAAACTACAAGGCCGTTACCAGTGCCTGCATGGCCAATCAGCACAACATCATTGCCCAATCTCCGATTGATATTAACATTTGCAAGCAGTTGAACATCCTTATCGCCGAAATGAGCACCGCCATGGCCAACCGGATCATTATCGACCCGACCATCGCCGCTCTCGGTTATGGTATTGAGTATTCTTATTCCATTATGGAGCGGGCCCGTAACGGCGCTCTCCAGGGTGATAAGATGCTGGCCATGCCGATGATCGGTAACGTAGGCTTGGAAGCCTGGCGTACCAAGGAAGCCAGCCAACCTGAAGCAGGCGAACCCGGCTGGGGCGAGCAGGAAGAACGCGGTATTCTCTGGGAAGCAACCACCGCCATGGCTTACCTGCAGTCAGGTATCGACATCATGGTCCTGCGCCATCCTGATACCCTGAAGATTGTTAAAGCCAACATCGATGACCTGATGAAGGATAACAGTTACTAAAAAGAGGAGGCTTCACTAATGATTATTATTGGCGAGCGTATCAACGGTATGTTTAAAGATATCGCCAAGGCGATCAAAGATCGCGATCCGGTTCCGGTCCAGGAATGGGCCCGCAAGCAGGAGCAAAATGGTGCTCACTACTTGGATATTAACGTCGGCCCCAGTTCTCCGGACGCTATTGGCGCCATGACCTGGCTGATTGAAGTGGCCCAGGAAGCAAGTAAACTGCCCCTCTGTCTCGACTCAACCAAGTATGATGCGATTGAAGCCGGCCTCAAGATCTGCAAACAGCCGGCTATGATCAACTCTGTGCCGGCCGAAATGGCCAAAATGGAACGGGTATTTTCCATGGCAGCCGAATATGGAGCAGAAGTCATCTGTTTGGCGATGAACGAAGAGGGTATCCCTAAAGATGCCGACGCCAGGATTGCGCTGGCTGCTGAACTGGTTGCCGTGGCTGACGGTTTCGGCATCGCGCCGGACATGCTCTACATCGATCCGCTGGTCCTGCCCTGCAACGTGGCCCAGGATCACGGCCCCGAAGTAATGAGAACCCTGCGCGAGATCAAGCTGATTTCCGATCCCGCCCCGAAAACTGTGGTGGGCTTAAGCAACGTATCCCAGGGCACCAAGAACCGCGAACTAATCAACCGGACCTTTGCCGTAATGGCCATGGCTAACGGTTTGGATGCCGGTATCGTAGATGCCAATGATGATGAGCTGATGGAAGCGATCGCTTCAGCCCGGATCATCCTCAACATGGATATCTACTGTGATTCTTATGTTGACGTATTTAAGCAGCACAACCGTTAGACCTGTTTCTCAGATAGATTTGCAGTACCGATTGCACTAAGTTGAAGGGAAGGTGAGTGTATGATAATCGCAGAACGTAAGCCGCTTGAAGAAATAGCCGCCATGGCTGCCCCTTTCAAGCGTGTCTGCGTCCTCGGCTGCAATACCTGCGTGGCTGTCTGTATGGCCGGTGGTGAGAAAGAAGCCGAAGAAACAGCGGCACTTCTGCGCATCCACCGCAAGAAGGAGAATGTGGCGGGTGAAGTTGAAGTATTTTCGATTGAGCGGCAGTGTGAATTTGAAATGATTGATGAGGTTTTGGAAAGACTGAAGAGTTACGACTTGATCGTATCCATGGCCTGCGGGGTTGGAGTGCAAACCCTGGTTGAGCATATTCCTTCGCTTCGGGTAGTTCCAGGTTTGAACACCACCTCTATGGGTTACCCTATCGAGCAGGGTGTCTGGGTCGAGCGCTGCCTGGGCTGCGGGGATTGTGTTTTGCACCTGACCATGGGTATCTGCCCGATCAGCCGCTGCGCCAAGAGCATTTTGAACGGCCCCTGTGGCGGTTCGGCTGAAGGCAAATGCGAACTGGGCAAAGATGTCGACTGCGCCTGGCAATTAATTCACGATCGCCTGGCAGCTTTCGGCCGTCTGTCTGACCTTGATGAAATTCAGCCTCCTAAGAACTGGTCAACATCACATCATGGTGGTAACAGAACCACGGTAAGGGAGGATGTTAAAATTGATCGCGGGTAGCAGACTTGAAAGAATGTTGGAAGCAGGACACTTTACTGTAACCGGTGAGCTCGGCCCGCCTAAAGGCGCTGATATCACCCAGATGAAACACCATGCCGAAGGCATGCGTAATCACGTTGAAGCCTGTAATATTACCGATAACCAGACCGCAATCGTGCGGACCTCGAGCATCGCCTGCGGAGCAGCCCTGGTGCAGATGGGTATTGAGCCGGTCATCCAGATCGTTACCCGTGACCGCAACCGGATCTGTATCCAGGCTGATGTCTTAGGTGCACAGGCTCTTGGCATCAAGAATATCCTTTGTATCGCCGGCGACCACATGAAGTTCGGTAACGAGCCCGGCTCCAAGGGTGTTTACGACATCGACTCGATGCAGCTCTTAAAAGGCCTAAAAGATCTGCGCGACGAGAAGAAATTCATGGGTGGCGAAGATCTTGAAGGCGAAGTCAGCTACTTTTTGGGAGCCGTAGAGAACCCCTTTGCTGATCCCTTTGAGTACAGGGTCGACCGGCTGGAGAAGAAGATCCGGGCCGGAGCCAGTTTCATCCAGACCCAGTGTATCTTTGACCTGGATCGCTTCGAGCGCTGGATGGAAATGGTCCGCGAACGCGGCCTGCATAAGAAAATAAAAATTCTTGGCGGGATCACCCCCATCAAGTCTCTTGGCGCTGCCAAGTATATGAAAAATAATGTATCAGGAATTACCATTCCCGACGCCCTGATTGAAAGACTGACAGCGGCAGAGGATAAAAAAGCGGAAGGCCTGAAGATTGCCGTAGAAACCATCGAAAGATTGAAAGAGATCGAAGGCGTGCACGGAGTCCACATCATGGCCATCGCCTGGGAAGAAAAGGTTCCTGAAATCGTCGAGCGGGCCGGTCTTTACCCGCGCCCCAAGATTGATTAATGGTGCCGATTGATACTTCCCCCGATCGACAGTAACCAAGCCAAGACAGGCCTTCACCGGCCTGTCTTTTTTTATGGAGGTGACCTATGTTAAAAGAAGTTGTGATTGTCAGCGCTGCCCGGACCCCAATCGGTGATTTTGGCGGCAGCCTGCGCGACGTATCTGCCTTAAATTTAGGCATCACAGCCGTTGAAGAGGCCATGCGGCGGGTACCTAGTCTCGAAAAAGCACAGGTTGAGGAAATCATCTACGGCAACTGCGGGCAGCGCAGCTATGAGCCAAATATCGCCCGCTGTATTTCTCTCGAGGCCGGTTTCCCGATTGAGACTACCGGGTTTACCATCCAGCGCCAGTGCAGCTCGGCCATGCAGGCCATCGCTTCCGGTTTCCAGGAGATAACCTTGGGCGATGCCGAAATAGTGGTTGCCGGCGGAGTTGAATCAATGAGCGCGGCTCCTTATATCCTGAAGGGCGCCCGTTGGGGCCAGCGCCTGCAGCACGGGGAGATGACCGACTCGCTCTGGGAGATGCTGATGGACCCGGTGCATAAAATAATGATGGGTGAGACGGCTGAGCGTCTTGCGGATAAATACAGCATCAGCCGCGAGGAGCAGGATGAGGTTGCCGCCCGCAGCCACCTTAATGCCATTGCGGCTATCGATGAAGGCCGCTTCAAGGAAGAGATCGTTCCGGTAACAGTGAACACCCGCAAGGGTGAAACAGTAGTTGATACGGATGAGCACCCGCGGCGGGATATTTCCCGGGAAACATTGGCTAAACTAAAGCCTGTCTTCCGCAAGGACGGAACAGTAACTGCCGGAAACGCCTCCGGTTTGAACGATGGCGCAGCAGCTGTGGTCTTAATGAGCCTCGATAAGGCAAACCAGCTCGGCATCAAGCCGCTGGCCCGCATTGTATCCTATGCCTGGGCCGGGGTGGAACCGGATTTGATGGGTTACGGACCGGTGCCCGCTACTAAGAAAGCTCTCGAAAAAGCGGGGATGAATCTCGGCCAGATTGAGCTGATCGAGTTGAACGAGGCATTTGCTGCCCAATATCTGGCCTGCGAAAAACTGCTGGAGCTGAACCGGGATATTGTCAATGTTAACGGCAGCGGCATTGGACTCGGTCACCCGGTTGGCGCCACCGGTACGCGGATTGTAGTCACCTTGCTGCACGAGATGGCCTGCCGCGGTAACAAACTCGGCCTGGCCACCCTCTGTGTCGGCGGCGGTATGGGCATGACCCTGATCCTCGAACGCCCGTAATAGCTCCCTCCCCCTTGAGGGGGGAGGGTCGGGGTGGGGGTGACAATAATCGAAACTATCATAGGAACTAGTAATAAATTGAAAAATAAACAGAACAAAACAACAATAACCTTTGCCCGTCAGTTGCGTAAAAGCTCAACCGATGCTGAATTGTTGCTGTGGAAAAACCTCCGCAACCGGAGATTTGAAAATATCAAATTTCGTCGTCAGCAGCCATTTGGCCCCTATATCGTGGATTTTGTTGCTACCGAAAAGAGGTTGGTTATTGAACTCGATGGCGGGCAGCATGCAGAAAACAGGGCTACTGATCTAAATCGAGATCAATTTATGGAATCGGAGGATTTTAAGGTTTTAAGATTCTGGAATAATGAAGTATTACTGAATACAGAGGGTGTTCTGGAAAGGATCAGAGAGGTAATTCTGAAAGATACCCCCTCACCCCGCCCCTCTCCCCCGAGGGGAGAGGGTATTCTAAATACTGATAAAACGACATCTGACTCCTTCTAATAAGGGAAGAATAATTTTACTCCCTCTCTCTTAGAGGGAAGCAGGAACAATTCTTCCTCCGTGTAAATAGGATATATAATACCTCCCCCTTGAGGGGTGAAGCACAAGCATCTCCCTCCCCCTTGAGAGGGGAAGCCTAAGTATCTCCCTCCCCCTTGAGGGGGGAGGGTCGGGGTGGGGGTGCAATAATTCTTTAAAACAGGCCTTGCCAAGGTCAGCTTCATGTTAGACTGCTCAAAATTTAGACGTGTATGATGCTTATATCTAAGGGTTATAAAAGTAGTATTATCATAATCAAAAAGAGGAGGTATATCTATGTCTGATTTGGTTTTAGTATCCCGTGAAGATCGTTTGGCTATTGTTACCCTGAACCGCCCGCCGGTCAATGCTTTAAGTCAGGAGGTGCTCGATGCCCTGGAGCAAGCATTCGATGACCTGGCCAAAGATGATACCGTTGGGGCGGTAATCCTGACCGGTTCCGGAGAAAAAGCCTTTGTAGCCGGGGCTGACATTTCAGAATTTCCCAAGCTGAACAGTGCAAACGGCGAGAAACTTAGCCGCCGCGGTCAGCAGGTATTCCAGAAGATCGCCGATTTCCCCGCCCCGGTCATCGCAGCTGTTAATGGCTTTGCCTTGGGCGGCGGTCTGGAGCTGGCCCTGGCCTGCGATATCCGGGTGGTAGCTGAAAACGCCAAAGTTGGTTTACCAGAGGTTACTCTGGGGATTTTCCCCGGCTATGCCGGTACCCAGCGTTTGCCGCGCTTTATCGGTGTTGGCAAGGCCAAGGAACTGATTTTCAGCGGTCAGATGATTGATGGGGCCGAAGCTTACCGTCTCGGCATTGCCGAATACCTGACGCCTGTAGGCGAATCGGTAAACAAAGCCCGTGAAATTGCTGCTAAAATCCTTAAAGTCGGGCCGTTAGCAGTCCGTTTAGCCAAACAGTCAGTTAACCAGGGGCTCGATCTGAGCTTGGAAGAGGGACAGAAGCTGGAAGCTAAGCTGTTTGCTAAACTCTGCGATTCTGAAGACCAAAAAGAAGGGGCCATGGCTTTCCTGGAAAAACGCCCCCCAAATTTCAAGGGTATGTAAAAAGGAGCTGAGCAATATGGATATTAAAACGATCGGTGTCATCGGTGCCGGCA
>CAYTER010000076.1:0-1187 GCA_964436815.1 uncultured Syntrophomonadaceae bacterium | reverse complement strand
AAAAAGGAGCTGAGCAATATGGATATTAAAACGATCGGTGTCATCGGTGCCGGCACCATGGGCAGCGGAATTGCCCAGGTGGCAGCCGAAGCTGGCTTTCAGGTAATTATGCGCGATATTGAGGACAGTTTTGTCCAGCGCGGACTCGGTACTATAGAGAAAAACCTAGCCCGCGCGGTAGAGAAAAGCAAAAAAACCCGGGAAGAAGCAGAAGCCGTTACTGCCCAGCTGAAAGGTACTACCAAGCTGGAAGATTTAAAAAGCGTCGACCTGGTGATAGAAGCGGTAATTGAGAATATGGAACTGAAGAAAAAACTATACGCCGAGCTGGATAAGATTCTAAAACCGAATACGGTCATTGCTTCGAACACATCAGGCTTGAGCATCACCGAGATGGCTTCAGCCACCGGGCGATCTGACAAGGTAGTCGGTATGCACTTTTTTAACCCGGTACCGGTGATGAAGCTGGTCGAAGTGATCAAGGGGGCTGCCACTTCCGAAGAAACCTTCAAACTGATCATGGATCTTTCTGTAAAACTGGGAAAAGAGCCGATCGCCGTTAATGAAGCGCCACTCTTCGTGGTTAACCGCATTCTGGTGCCGATGATCAACGAAGCAGCTTTCGTTCTGATGGAAGGGGTCGCCGGCCCTGAAGATATCGACAAGGGGATGATGCTGGGCGCCAACCACCCGATCGGCCCGCTGGCTTTGGCCGACCTGGTGGGAATTGACGTTCTGCTGGCTGTGCAGGATACGCTATACAACGAAACAGGAGATTCCAAGTACCGTGCTTGCCCCCTGATCCGCAAACTGGTCCGCGCCGGCCACCTGGGCCGCAAGACTGGTAAAGGTTTTTACGACTACACTTAGATGAAATAAAAAACCCCCTCTCCCCAGGAGGGAGAGGGGGTTTTTTCAGAATAGTGTAGATGAAGTGATTGTTGAGCGATAGCAATAAAAGCCCCCGGCTAATCCCGAGGGCTTTCTTTAAATAATCTTTTTATGCCTTTAAGTTTAGAGCCAATAAAATCTTAGAACAGCTCATACCAGGCCAAAGTAATACCTTTTGGCCCCCTGGTCAAGTTGTTCATCTTGAACGCTTCGCGAACAGCAGCACTACCAATTACACTCATATCTTCTTCAAAGAAAGTGCCTTCAAAGGGTTCGCTAATGCTTATATAGCGCCT
>CAYTER010000075.1:1309-7908 GCA_964436815.1 uncultured Syntrophomonadaceae bacterium | reverse complement strand
AGAGGCAAGGGTATTAATCACCTTGCCTCTCAATGATTTAAACAAAAGTAACTATTTGTGCTTTAGAAAGTCGGAAAGGTCTTTGTTGCGCACAACTACAACATAGTATACCAGACCAAGAACCAGCCAGATGAAAAAGAGGATAAACCCAACACTATCGATCGTGGTCAGGGCAATCAGCAGGGCAGCCACAGAAGCAATCATACCGAGGATTGGTAAGATGGGATAGAGGGGTACTCTGTAAGGCCGCTCCAAAGCAGGTTCACTTTTACGCAGCATGATCACCGAAAGGCAGATCAAAATATAGACAATGACAATTGCTGCGGATGAAAGCTGGAAAACCACTAGTATTTCCTGATAAAGAGCCCCGGCAATGCCAAAAAGGGTCAGGGCAATCAGCGCAATATAGGGGGTTCCGAACTTGGGATGAACTTTAGAAAATACTGATGGTAACGCGCCTCCCTTGGCCATGCCGAACATCAGGCGGGAAGCGCCAATCATAAATGCATTAAGGGTAGTAATCAAACCGAGTGCTCCTGCCAGCATAATGACCGTAGCGCCCGATCCACCGAGGTAGACAGTGGCCACATCAATTAGCGGGACATCAGAAGTGCTGGCCATGAGCACATCAGGGGCTGCTCCGCCGGCTACTAAAAATACGCCCATGTAAAAAGCGGCAACAAATACGATTGAAAGCGGGATTAGAAAAACTACTTTCCTCAGTGGTGCATTAACTTCTTCAACTGCCTGCGGGGCAATATCAAAACCCATAAAAGCAAGCATCATCAAAGGTATTACGGTAATCATGCCGACAATGCCTTCGCTGAAAAAGGGGGTGAAGTTAACCGCGCTGACACTGCCGATGCCGCTGACGATAAAGATACCCATACTGATAAAGAGCAGGGCTGCTAAAACCAGCTGCACGATAGACGAAAACTTGACCCCGATGATGTTAATAGCGCCAAAAATCAAAGCAATGATTATACCGCCAAGAATAAGCGGTACTCCCGGAAGAAGGGTGGAAACGATCCTCGATAGGATAATTACTTCACCAGGCATCATTGTGCCATAAGCCAGTAGCAGGAACCACCCTGTTGAAAAGCCCCAGAACTTGCCGATCGACCGGCTGCTGTAAACATATTCTCCGCCGGCGTAAGGCAGGGCACCGCAAAGCTCAGCATAACAAAGGCCGATAAAAATACAAAATACTGCTGCCAAAGAGATGGATAAGATGATAGCAGGGCCGGCAATACCAAACAGGATAGCAGTCAGGGTAGCCCAGGCCATACCGATCATTGAACTGGTCAAGATGGCAAAAAGCGGCAGCAGGGTAATGCCTTTCTTAAGACTCAGTTGATTTTCCAAGGTCTTGCCCTCCAGTTGTGGATTTGACATCATTAGCGTTTTGCAATAGATAACTGAGGGTTGTTATTTTAGATCCAGATCACCTCATCTTTCTTAAGCTCCTCAATTGCTGAGTCATTTAGTTTTAAGAGCCTTTTAAGCACACCAGCGGTATGCTCGCCAATTTTCGGGTCAAGTTGGTTAACACCGGGTTGAACCTGTGTCTGGGCATCAAGAAAAATAACCGGGTTGTTGAAAGTTTTTACATTCCCAAGCATGGGATGCTGCGTATCGATAATCATATTCCGGGTAATAAGCTGGGGATCTTCGATCAGCTCTTTTACATCCTTGACTACTCCACAGGGAACGCCCAGAGCTTCAAAAAACTCCAGGATGTCTGCGGCAGTTTTCTGTTTAGACCATTTGGCAAATTCATCGTTCAAATAACCAAGTTTTTCAGATCTTTTCTCGAATGCTTCTTCGTCGTCCCCGGCATATTCGGAGGCAAGGTCGGAGCGGCCAATGCTTTCGTAAATTTTTACGAAAGCATCACCACCGATGGCGCAGACCATAACCCATTTATGATCACTGGTTGGGAAAGCATCCCAGGGGGCGCCAAGCGGATCGGTATTGCCTCGGGCCGGTAAAGGGTTACCGGTGAGGCTGGTTCTGATCACGGATTCCTCGAGAACAGCAAAGACACTATCCATCATCGAGATGTCGATGCGGCTCCCTTTGCCAACCCGATCGCGCATGATTACTGCTGCTAGAATGCCGATGGCCATGTTCATCCCGGCCAGGGCATCAGCTACAGCCGGGCCGGTTTTTACCGGTGGTGAGCCGGGGAACCCAGTCAGGCTCATCAGGCCTCCCATGGCCTGGGCAACGGGGTCGACACACTTCTTGCCTGAATAAGGGCCCTCACTGCCAAAACCATTAATGGAGGCATAAATAATGCGCGGGTTAATCTTTTTAGCTGCTTCGTAGCCGATACCCAGTTTTTCGAGGGTGCCAGCTGAGAAGTTCTCCGTCACAACATCAACTTCTTTGATTAATTCAAAGTAGAGGTTTCTGCCTTTTTCCGATTTAAAATCCAGCGCGATCGATTCTTTGCCGCGGTTGAGCATGTAGAAATAACCGCTCCAGTTGTTCTTGAGCGGTGGAACAATTCTGGTCCAATCGCCGAAAGGCGGTCGTTCAACCTTGATCACTTCAGCCCCGAGATCGGAAAGCAGCAGGGTTCCATAAGGGCCGCTGTAGACCCAGCTTAGATCCAGTATTTTTAGACCTTCAAGTGGTTTCATTAATTAAATTACTCCTCCTTGGCTAATTATCTTCAAGTATAAATTCCCATTTGCACATCACCCCTTCAATCCTCTCGTCGGGGTGAGCGTGCAGGCAGCTGGTTTTAAACTTTTCATTGACCGTTGTAGCGAGTGAGATATATAACGAAGGGGCACCAAGTTTGCAGGGAAAGAGGGGGAGGTTCAGGCTGTCCCTGAAAGTACCCATGGGGCATTTATTAACCTGCATGACAATCTTCTTGTCGGTTATTTCGAGAAATTCCCATTCAAAGCCGGCCGTAACCCACTGGGCGGCACAGTATTTCAGGACTGTTGCCAGAGCCTGGATATCGTTACCGAGCTTAAAGGTTTTAATCAGGCGGTGGGCCTGTGTCTTGGCCATATGCTCCCATATTTCTTGATCAAGGCGGGCAGCATGATCAGTGCCAAAATCCCGTTCGGTAAAAAGCATCCAGTAACCCTGGTTACTCCAGTAATTCTTTGCCCAGGCGTTAATCAACTCAATGAGCACTTCCTTGGGCTGCTCCATCAGCTCTTTTTTCAATTGTTCCCAATCCACGGTTCCCGGTTCAGTTTGATAGACTCCGGTCAAGATCAGTAGCCACCTTTCCCTTTATTGATTCTGTCTGCATATTTTTCAAATTTGGCCATCAGCATTAAACGGCCTACTTCTTCTAACTCAGCGGTGATATCTTCTTCTTCAATCCCGAGCAGTTTATAGAGCATGAAACCATCTATTGCTGCGTTGATGATCATGGCAGTTGCCCGGCTTGTTTTCGATTGAGGCACTTTGAATACTTTGGTTACAATGGTGTCAATAGAGTCGATCCATAACTTGTACTTCTTCTGGATGTTTTCTTTGATATCTTCATTGCCCATTATTGCTTCCTGGATCAAATAAAATAGAATAAGGTTATCTTCAACACCATTAATCCGTTCTAGAATTTTTGTAACCAGGTAATCATTTAAACCCTGTTCCCCAATCTCTTCTAAAACTTTGTCTTTCTTAAAAGATTCAGCAATAGCATAAGATTCGCTGGTGTGTGAATCGATGATGTCGTAGAGCAAGCCGTTTTTTGTTGGGTAATAATAGTAGAGGGTGCCGATACTAATATCGGCTTTCTTAGCAATAGCCCGTAAAGTGGCTTTCTGAACGCCTAGTTCACTAACGACAGTTCTCGCTGCCTGGATGATATTGTTTTTGGCCTGATAGTCAGATCTCATAATTCACCTCTTATTCAGTCGGTTGACTGACATAAGTTTAAAATATTTTATTTTTTTAGTCAAGTAAAAGAATTTAATCGACCATGTAATAACAACGCAAAATTTATATGCTTAATGTATTTACAAGTTACTATTATTGCTTTACAATATAATCATAGAAAGGAGTTGTTATTATGGCTACCACAACTAATATTAATATTCGCGTTGATGAGGAATTAAAGCGCAAAGCTGAAAACATATTTAATGAACTTGGTCTTAATATGTCTACTGCGATGAATATGTTTTTGCGCTACTCTGTTCGCTACGGTGGGATTCCTTTTGAACTCCGAATCGACAAACCCAATGCAGAAACCTTATCTGCAATAGATGATGTCAACAAAAACCGCAATATGAGTAAAACTTTTGACAGTGTCAATGAATTAATGGAAGATCTAAATGCTTAAGATCAGATACTCCAGCAGGTTTAAAAAAGACTATAAAGCCATTGCAAAAAGGGGATACGATATTTTGCTTCTCAAGGAAGTCCTAAATCTTCTGGTTCAAGAGAAGGCACTTCCTCAAAATTATCTCGACCATCCTCTTTTAGGCGATTATGCCGGGCATAGAGAATGCCATTTAACACCTGACTGGCTGCTCATATATAAGATTGAAAAGGACATTAAGACATTATCGCTAACTCGTACCGGCACCCACAGTGATCTCTTTTAACCCTCAAATATTTCATATTTACTAAGATGCATATAAGGTCTAAATGACCAGCAGTCTGATATTAATTTTTAAACCTGCCTACCAGGAGCATGGTTGCAGATTGGTGGCATTGGATGGTTCTTTTTTGTTGATTTGCGATTAGCTCTTTGCTATTGTTGCATAAGGTGATCACATTGTGGAAAAGGGTGCTTGGATATGAAAAAGGTATTGATTATTGATGCAAGCTATCGAAATGGTTTTACGAATGAAGCAGCTGAGCAAATCAGCAAATTGATCAGCGAAACTACCGCTGTTGATTTAGTTGCATTAAGCAAATATGACATAAACAGATGTAAAGGGTGTTGTAACTGTTTGGCGATTGGCAGTTCAAGTTGCCCGCTAAAAGAGGACGATGTAAAAATCATCGCCGAAAAGCTTGAGCAGTCAGATGGTGTAATATTTGTCGTTCCGAATTATTCCTTATCTGTTCCCGGGATTTTAAAAGATTTATTCGATCGACTGGCATTTATTTTTCACCGCCCACGGTTATTTGGAAGAATATGTCTGCCCATCATTGTTCAGGGCGTATACGGGGGGAAAAATGTAGCAAAATATATTAATGAAGTGATGGAATTTTGGGGGATGAATGTCGTAAAAGGAACTGTTTTAACAGGCGGAATTTACCCCAAAAAAGGGTTAAGCAAAAAAATAGAAGAGAAAAACAATCTCTTAACTAAGGATGCCGCTGAACGTTTTTTAAAAGCGCTTCAGCATGATCAGCCCAGATCACCATCTTTATTCAGGTTAATGATTTTTAGAATAACGCGCACTTCAATGCAATATTTTGATGAGGTCCTGGAATCTGATAAAAAATATTTCGAGAAAAATGGTTGGTTTAATTCAGATTACTATTACGATGTTAAACTAAACCCATTTAAAAAAGTTGTCGGTAAATACTTCGATAATATGATGAAAAATATGGCTAAAAAAGAACAAAATAATAGAGACGAAAAAAGCGCTTAGGCTGGGAATGGCCGGAGAGGAGTGGCAGTGTTGAAAAAGATAATGATTAAAACCGAAACAGTACAGATGGAGGCAGAACTAAATGACTCAAACACCGCAGCCATGATTTGGGATGCGCTGCCGCTTAATGCAGTGGCAAGTACTTGGGGCGACGAAATCTACTTTGCCATTCCGGTCAAGACTGGACCAGAAAATGCAGTCAGTGTTGTCCAGGAAGGTGATCTGGCCTACTGGCCTGAAGGCAACTGCTTCTGCATATTTTTTGGCAAAACTCCCGCCTCAACTGCTAATGAAATTAAACCGGCCAGCCCGGTTAACCTGATTGGGCGTTTTAGCGGATCCCCTGCACTGTGGAAGAAAGTATCTGATGGTAACACGATCAGATTGGAGGCAGAAAGAGGTTAGACTGTTTATGAACATAGTCTGCTGTCCCCTTGTGTTATCAGAAGAGTGGATTGGGAAGCTTAAAATAAGAGAAGTAGTTTAACGGTTGGCTGATGAGCTGTTCCGTTTTCATTAGGAAGGGTGAGGCTTCATTTTCCCTGCAATTGCCCGTTAAATCTTTCCATGTTATATTGGTAAATAAGTTTTCCTGCCAATATATTTGCCGATTCCCGGAGGACTAATATTGGTAACAGCGCTCCTGGAAGGAACATCTTTAACAAGAAGCCGCGCTATTCTCTACGTTTTTGTTGCCGCTGTTTTATGGAGTACCGGTGGATTATTTATTAAAATCATCGATCTTAACCCGCTGACGATAGCCGGAATACGCAGCGGTATCGCAGCCCTCTTAATGATTTTCATTTTAAATAAAAATCTGCGCTTTACCTGGTCTTTTCCTCAGATAGCCGGCGCTGTCGCCTACTCTGCTACAATGATTCTGTTTGTAGCGGCAGCAAAAATAACTACAGTCGCGAACGCCATTTTGCTTCAGTATACGGTTCCGGTTTTTGCAGCCCTCCTCGGGGCCTGGTTCCTGAAAGAAAAAGTTACCCGCTTTGATTGGGCCATAATAGG
>CAYTER010000075.1:0-1209 GCA_964436815.1 uncultured Syntrophomonadaceae bacterium | reverse complement strand
CCAGTCAATCCAACTTCACTGAATAAAGCCCCGCTTCCACCTGTGTGCAGGAATACAACTTTACTGCCAGGTGGAATCTTTCCTTTTCTGATATGATCCAGCAGGCCGGCAAAACCTTTGCCTGTGTAGACTGGATCAATGAAAATACCTTCTTCACGGGCAAGCTCCCGGATGGCCAAAGTCGCGTCATCAGTTGGTATGCCATAGCCTTCACCAAAATAGTTTTGATCGATATGGATCTCATTTAAGATTTTAGAGCGGTCGGGGATTTCAACGTTTAGTTGTTTAAAAACTGTTTCTGTTCTTTCGAAGATGATGTCTTCACTGCAGATATCATCTGGCCCATATGGATTACACGCGATGGATGTAATTTTCACATCTGAATCTAACATTATTTTACCGGCGATCAATCCTGGTAATGAGCCACCTGTTCCGGTAGTATGGTAGAGGTGGTCAAACAAAAGACCGTTGCGTTCTCCCTGCTCGAATACTTCTTTGAATGCTAGAACATATGAAATCAGGCCTTCAGGATCAACTACCCCACTGGGTAATACCCGCACTTTATATCCTTTGTTTTGAAGTTCTTTTTTCCGTATATCGCATAAATACTTCATTTTATCCCACAGGGGGCTTATATCAGGCCCTTCATAATCTTTCAAAACAAAATTAATTTCGCTGCCCATGATTTTATTAAGAAGCAGGTTTCCCTTATATTCATCCGGCACCCCCTGGTTTATGACATCTGCCAGGTATAATATAGGTTTTATTCCAAAAATCCTGCAAAAGGCAACGAGCTGCATGCTTGAGTTTGATTGGTATCCGCCTGATGATATGATGTATTCAATATTCTCCTGTAATGCACTGGCAATGATAAACTCAAGTTTTCTTGTCTTATTACCGCCAAATGGATTAGGTCCGGTTAAATCATCCCTTTTCATATAAATATCTACGCCATAGATTCTTGAGATATTTTCCAGCTTATGGAGCGGGGTAGGCAGAAAACAGATATTTTTTCTTGGTATTCCTTTAAATAATTTTTCTACATCCGCGGGATTCATGGCTTAACTTCCTCTCGAAATTTATTTGATTTTCTTCGAACAGAGGTTTTTTATCATGGCAAATTTTTATTCTGCAAGACAGACACAATCCCTGCAGAGGCTAAATGGCAAGTGCAGGTGGCACACAGAAGAACCGTCCCCCCGTGTTATT
>CAYTER010000074.1:4816-7960 GCA_964436815.1 uncultured Syntrophomonadaceae bacterium | reverse complement strand
GACCCGGGAAATATCGAGTTAATTGAAGAGATGATTACCAAGCTGGCCAGGCAAAAAAACATTACCGTAGTAATGGTAACCCACAATGTATTCCAGGCCAAGCGCATTGCCGACCAGGTAATTTTTATTAACCAGGGTAAAATTGTTGAAACTGGAACGGCCGAGCAAATCTTTAATGACCCTTTCGAACCGCAAACGAAAATGTTTGTTGAAGGCCGGATGGTTTACTAATATGAAGATTAAGTCCTTTGAATTTAATCTACGCGAGTTATCCGGCGCCATGGGTGATTTTGGCACCCTGCTGCCCCTGGCTATCGGCTATATCGCAGTGTGCGGGTTAAATCCTGCCGGCCTCCTGGTAATGCTGGGTTTGGCGAACGTTATTACCGGAATTGTTTACCGCCTGCCGATGCCCATCGAACCGATGAAAGTGCTGGCTGTAATAGCGATTGCCCAAAGGTGGGAGCCTTCTTTGGTATATGCTTCAGCGTTCGGTATGGGCGTGATCTGGATCATCCTGGCATTAACAGGCCTGATGAAATATGTGGCTATGATCACCCCAAAGGTGGTTGTCAGGGGAATACAATGCGCCCTTGGAGCGCTGCTTGCTATAGAGGCTATAAAAATGATTTCTACTTTCTGGGTGTTGGGAGCTATTGCCGTGTTGATAATCCTGCTGCTTCGTAATAACAAATACACCCCGGCAGCGCTGGTGCTTGTTGTTCTGGGTATCGGCATCATCTATTTCAACAACCAGCTGCAGCAGGTTAGCGGTTTCGGATTTACACTGCCCTCGCTTACATTTTTTAAGCCTGTGCAAGTGTGGGAAGCCCTGGTTTTAGCGGGCTTTGCCCAGATTCCCCTCACAGCGACAAATGCCGTTATCTCTACATCGTCGCTGATTAAAACTTATTTTCCCGACAAACCGGTAAGCGAACAGCGCTTATCATTAAATATGGGGATCATGAACCTGGTATTTCCCTTTTTTGGCGGGATGCCTCTCTGTCACGGTGCAGGTGGCCTGGCCGGCCAGTATTATTTTGGAGCGCGGACCGGCGGCGCCAACATCATGGAGGGGCTTTTGGAGATCGGCATGGGTATTTTACTGGCCACCTCAATCGCCGGCATTTTTATGGTCTTCCCCCAGGCTATTATTGGTGGCATGATGCTGATGGTAGGCCTGGAACTGATTAAATTTGCAAGAGATATCAAAGTTGAATGGCGTTCTATTCTCGTCCTCGCCACTACAGTGGCAGTTTCTATTTTGGCTAATATGGCCTTCGGTTTTCTGGCAGGAATGGCTTTATATTACGTTCTTGAATACCTGAACAGGCAAGGCGGTAAATCTGTTAAAAGCGCATAAAAAATGACCGGCGATCTAAAGATCTGCCGGTCATTTGAAAACTTAATTTTATCCACCTCTTTGGCGGGGCTTTATCCCCGCCTCCTTTTTTGCGGCTACTCTTTCCAGGCAACCATGCGGCACCAGCAGGAAGCGAGCTCCATACCGCGTTGCAGGAAACAGCCAACGAAGTAACGACCGCTTTCGAGGTGCTGCAGGGCATTGCCGAGGTTCTCAGCATGGACAATGCCGTGCGGGAAGAGGTTTAAGTGCATGTCCTGGTAGTATTTGTCCAGCGGGTACATTTCGTCCCAGTCTTTTCCATATTTTTCAATCAGTTTGCGGTTTGCCTCTTCAAAGGTCTTCGGATGGAAGATCCGCTGAATGGTGTTCATCGGGTGCTCCATCGCCACACAGTCAACACCCAGCCACTTGATTTTTTTCTTCATACACCATTCGGAGAAATCTGCCGAGGGGCCCGGATGCCTGATCATGTACCTGAATTCGTCCGAATCGGGGCTATTCCAGCCGTATTTTGCGTAGCCGGTTTTAATCAGCAGAATATCGCCTTCTTTAATCTCAACCACTGACTCGAGCATCTCAGGGCTGTAAACACTGGTATCGCTAACCATGTCCGAAATATCGGCGATGGCAGCCGGTCCGACCCAGAAGTCAAGCGGGGTCATACCGATAGTTCTACCGTTGGAATAAAAGTGAGGCTCGCCATCCATGTGGGTGCTTAAATGGAAACTGGCCTTACAATGTGCGTTGTTCCTCCCCAGGCCGAAGTACTGACCGCCTACCCGCTTGGTGTAATGCAGGATCAGCGGGATATAGTTGGCCCACTGCGGGGTCTGGACACTGAAGGGGATGGATAGATCATGGAGTTTCTCTTTTTTCATGGTTTTAAAGAAATCGTCTTCGCTCATCCCGTCCGGGGGCTGGATGGCTGCGATTCTTGACCAGGCTGACTCTACCTCACAGAAGGGGATAGCGCCGATAATGACCCAGGCCCGCTGGTTTTTCAGTTCCCGCAGCTGGCCGCCTAAGGATTCAACCAACAGTAAACCGGCTTTGGGCATAGTGCTGTGGGTCAGCTTGTAATATTCATCTACCGGGAACATCTCATCCCAGGTCTTGCCGTGAGTTTGCTTTAGCTTGGCTTCCGCTTTTTGGAAATCGCGGGCATGCATGTAACGGATATTGGTATTCATCGGATGTTCGGCTGAGCCGCAGTCAACACCAATTACTTTTAACTTTTTCTTTAAAGCCCACTCAAAAAAACCGGGAGCCGGGCCCGGATGGCGGACCAGGTAGGAAAACTCCTTGTTGTCAATCCCAGCCTGGGCGTTAGGGTTGGCTACATCAGGCTCATTGTAGACATACCGGCTGTAACCGGTATAGATGAAGAGAATATCGCCTTCCTTCACCTTCACCTTTTTCTCAATCATTTCAGGGGTGTAGAGGCTGTAATCAGACACTTGATCTGAAATGTCTGCAATAACTGCTTCACCAGTGATGTCTTCAAGCGGGATGTCGGCAATCGATCTCATACCGGAATGAAAAGCGGTCGGGCCTACTAAATGGGTGCCGGTGTTGTTTGACCATTCGATCAGCTGGCCGTTAGCACCCTGTCCCCCGATGAAAGATCCGGTAACCCTCTTGAAAAACTGAATCTGCAGGGGCATTTCGCCGGGCCAGGGCGGGGTGAAAATGCTTAGCGGCTGAGTCAGGTCAAACCATTTTGCCTTACTTAAGAGCTCAATCATGTTTTTACCCATGGCAACCTCCGTTAAGATTTA
>CAYTER010000074.1:0-4716 GCA_964436815.1 uncultured Syntrophomonadaceae bacterium | reverse complement strand
TCTTCAGCAATATAATTACCGCCGCTGCCGACACTGAGAATCGTATCATAAGCCAGCGTTTCAGCATTGACGGGAAATCTCTCGGTGTATGATTTGACCATGCCCAGCATCTCATCATCGGCAATAAATTTCTCAAATGACATGGTCATGTAATTTTCCAGAAGGCCGACAGAATGAAGAATAAAGTTTGTCCCGCTCAGGACTGTATTCATCAGAACCATCATCGATTCGAAACCACTCTGGGCATCTGGAATAATAGCATCGGTCAGCGCTCCGCCTCCGCGGGAAGGAATGCCATAAAACCGGGCCAACTGGGCTATTACAGAAAACATTTTGACCGATTCCGGGCTGCCGATGGCCAGGTTACCAGTGCGCAGATCAACAATGCTCGAAGCGGAGCCAAAAACAACAGGCGTTCCCGGGTTGACCATCTGGGCAAATACTACGCCGGAGAGTACTTCCGCGCATTGCTGAACCAGCGAACCGGCAAGGGTGACTGCCGAAGTCGTTCCGGTCATGGCCAGGGCGGCAATGATTACCGGCTGGCTGTTACGGGCATAAACCATCAAAGCCTCCAGCATCCGCGAATCAAACTGAAGCGGGCTGTTGGTATTGATCAGCGAGATCAGGGCTGGTTTTTTGCGAACCTGGTCCATTCCACCGAAAATTATTGAAGCCATTTCCACGCTTTCCAGCGCTTTTTTACCGCCCATGGCGCTGCCCATCAGGCATTTATCAGTGTGCCTGACCGCTGCCTGAAACATCTTGGCATGGCGCAGCTGATCGGCGATGTCATTCGGCTCAACCAGGACCCCACCAACTACATCGATGTGGTTGCTGTTGCCGGCCAGCTTGGTGAACGCGATATAGTCATCGTAAGTGGCGTTGCGCCGGGTGTCTTTTTTAAAGTCCATGACATAGGGTGAACCGTAACCGGGCGCGTGAACGGTATTATTGCCGCCAATTGTTACACTTTTTTCAGGGTTTCTGGCATGCAGGGTAAACTCGGAGGGAGCTTTCTTGACCATTTCCATTACCAGCCCGGGTGGGAAAAATACTTTTTCTCCTTCCACCCTGGCTCCGTTCTTTTCCAGAATATCTCTTGCTTCCCGGGAGTGGAATTCAACCCCGTTCTTTTCAAGAACAGCGAGCGCAGCCTGGTGGATCTTTTCGAGCTCGCTTTGTTCCAGGTAATCGATGTGCTTGATTTCCCTTTTTATCATCTAAACCACCCTTCCGTTAAAACCGGGTTTGGGGTACCAGTTTTAACATTTTTCACCCCCACCCTTTTCACCCCCACCCCGACCCTCCCCCCTCAAGGGGGAGGGAGTCTGTTGCTTCCGCTCTCCCCGGGGGAGGGAGTATTTTGCTTCCGCTCTCCCCGGGGGAAGGAGTCTGTTACTTCCGCTCTCCCCGGGGGAGGGGGCATCAAGGCCTCTTCCAATCTGGCGGAGGGGATATGTCAGTTCCTCACCCCTCAAGGGCGAGGGAGTCTGTTACTGCCACTCTCCACGGGGGAGGGGATAAATAATTAGACCAGCATGTCAGCCCGGGCTGCCTTGAGGTAGTTCATGGCATAAGGATCAAGATTTAAGATTACCTCTGCAGCTTTGACCAGGCTTAATTTTTTCTTATCCAGGGGATCGATAATCGCCGAATCCATGCCCCGGCCCATGGCCAGGACGATAAAAGCCTGGTTCAAAAGCGCCCGGTGCGGCAAGCCAAAGGATATGTTACTGAGGCCGCTGGTAATATGCGCCCCGGAATCAAGCTTCTTAATCTTTTCAATGGCTTCAAGGGCTTGCGGCCCGTATTCGCCGTTAACCGATACCGGTTTGATCAGGGGATCAAGAAATACCTTGGTCAAATCAATGCCATCCTTATCCAGGTCAGCAAGCAGCTTTTTAGCCACTTCAAGGCGGTCGTCAGCTGTTTCCGGCATCCCTTCATCACTCATACAAAGCGCAACAACATGGGCGCCGGATTCCTTGACCAGGGGTACTACCTGGTTGTAACGCTCTTTTTCCAGGCTGATCGAGTTAATCATCGGCACCCCTTTATGTGCTTTCAGTGCTGCTTCCAGGGCTTTTGGATCAGGGCTGTCCAGGGCCAGAGGTTTTTCCACCACTTCCTGAACCTTTTCTACCAGCCAGACCAGGTGTTTTGCTTCATCGTGCACATAAGCTCCGGCGTTAACATCGATAAAATCCGCCCCCGCCTTTTCCTGCCTGACCGCCAAGTCCTGGATATAAGCAACATCCTG
Source organism: uncultured Syntrophomonadaceae bacterium (assembly GCA_964436815.1). Lineage (GTDB taxonomy): Bacteria > Bacillota > Dethiobacteria > DTU022 > DTU022 > UBA993. The sequence continues at coordinate 2,453 of CAYTER010000074.1, read as the reverse complement.
CTCGTCAATTGCCTGCTTGATGGCCTTGCGCGTTGAGTTAATCAGTTCTCCAATAATAATCATTTTGCCCCTGCCGGAAAAGCCCGGCAGCTAAACCTCCTTGATGTTTTTATCTATCTTATCACAGGCTGTCCAAAACTGGCGCATTTCTCCTGTAGATAAAGCTTATTTAATCGCTCCAGGGTCTGCCGACAGCCGAGACTTCGATAATACTTTCGATGAAGATCCGCTGATCCGGGTTATCCTTATCTGCTGAACCGGCCAAAGCGCTGTAACGATCCTGACGGTCAAGCAGCGTTTCCACATTTACCGCCCCGCTTTCCGCCGCCTGCTCACCCACCAGACGCCGGCCTTCTTTACAGGCAAATTCGATCGCTTCTTCAAAAACCATGAACGTCAAGCGCTCCCGTGGCGTATGGACGATAAAGCCGCCTCCTTCTCCCGGTTTTACCAGGATTGAGACTCTCTCCACTGCTTTACCGCTAACTGTTCCCACGGCATTGGCCACATCGGCATGAAGCGGCATAAAAAGTTCTGCCTTAAGAGATTCCGCCAAGGCCGGGAAATAAGCTTCTACCGGGGCACCGACAGCAACAAGCGGGTATCTGAGGCATGACTTAAATGAGACCTGCAGGTCATCGGCAGCCTCAACGCTGCCCAAAATTTTTCTGATCAGATATTTTCCGCTTTCCTGATCACTGAAATTATAAGTTAAACCTTCCTCCCGCAACAAGCGATCATAGGTGATCGCAGCAAGCTTATAGAGAATTTCATCCATAACCGCCCGGACAAACTTTTCGGTGTTTACCCGGTAACGCGCGGCCATCATTGTAGTGCCCAGTTCAGCCGCCAGACTGTTCCAGATAGCCAGCTGGCCGCTGACATGCAGGATATCTGTCGGAGTCAATGCAGCGCGGTGTACCGCTGCTGTATTGACCAGCCGCTGCCAGGGAAGAAGATCAATTTCCTTCTGCAACCTGCGGCTGATATGATGCAGGGTATGCGGCCCTTCCCGGATCAGGTCCAGGATCTGGTTCTCAGTTGTTGAAAGCTTCATATTAAGCGGATCCCGGATATAGGTCAGGATCGTCGCCGGATGGGTGTCCATCGTCGCATAATCAACCGGCTCAATATCTTTCAATTCATCAGTCAGGTATGGGTATTGCGTGGCAATCCAGGAAAGCGGAAATACCCGCTGAGGGCCTACCTTGAGCACAGCGTTACGGGAAACCTGGATCAGGCTGTCTCCACCCAAGCCAATGGTGGTAATCTTCGCTGCTTTGACCCGGGTCAGCCATCCCCCGACCTCAGCGCCCTCATTATTAAGCGCCGGGCGCCCTTCCCTTAAAACCGCAACATCAGTGGTGGTGCCACCCATATCGATAACGATGCCTTCCTGGACACCGGTTAAAGTCAGCGCCCCGATAATGCTGGCAGCGGGGCCGGAAAGGATCGTTTCGATCGGCTTTTCACGGGCTTTCGTTTCACTGATCAGACTGCCATCACCGCGCACAACCATCAAAGGCGCATCGATGTTCAACCTTTCCATGCCCTCTTTGACCGAATTCATCAGATCGGTGATAAGCGGCATCAGGCGGGCATTGAGTACAGCAGTAACAGTACGCTCCTGCATACCTAAATCAGTACTCAGCTGGTGGGCCGCCACTACCGGATAACCGGTTAACCGGTTTATGAGCTCACCCACCATTATCTCCTGGACAGGATTGCGAATGCTTAAGTATCCGGAAACGGCAAAAGCATCAACTTGATCTTTCATGCCCAGGATCGCTTCTTCAGCAGCGGCAAGATTAAGTTCTTCTTTAATCCGTCCCTTGATCGTACAGCCGCCCCTGATTACAGCATAATGGGGTGTAGGCAGACCTGCCGTCGGTTCAAACCCGATCTGGATCAGGCCTACCTCCGCTCCCTGCCCTTCAACGATAGCATTGGTTGCCAGTGTAGTGGAGAGCGATACCATTTTCACCTGTTTGATATCATACTTACCCTGTTCGGCCTTCAGCGCCTCGACCAGGTTGTCGATGCAGTTGTTAACAGCCAGGGTCAGGTTGTGCCTGGTTGTTTCGACCTTTGTTGCAGCTATGACTGTTTTTTGATCCAGGTTAAAGATCACACCATCGGTAAACGTGCCTCCGGTATCGATCCCCAGGGCCAGGTTGGCCATCGCTCATCCCCCACCTGTAATGTGAAATGCTTTATTTATTCAGTTTTGATTCCGCGGCAGCAATGATATCCTTCATCTTCTGCTGAACATCTTTCGGCAGAGGTTCAGGTTCGTAATTTTCAAGAATATCGATCACTTTTTCATTAGCCTTATCAAACAGCGTCTTAAAGCCGTCAGCAGCCCAATTCTCGTAAATCTGACGCTGGAAGAGCCGCGGATACCAGGTTTCTTCCCTGAAGTGCTTCATTGTATGCTCTTCGCCAAGGAAATG
>CAYTER010000073.1:0-8431 GCA_964436815.1 uncultured Syntrophomonadaceae bacterium | reverse complement strand
AAAACCCCGTCCCCCTGATAGATTGGTTTAAGATAGAATAACCCTTGGGAGGTATTAATATGGCAGAACTAAAGACCAGGCAAACCGATGCAGATGTCAATGAATTTATTAAATCTTTCGCTAATACCGAGCAAAAGCGCGAAGATAGTTTTGAGCTTGTGAAATTGATGCAGGAGGTTACCGGACATCCGCCCAAAATGTGGGGCGCTTCGATTATCGGGTTCGGCCAATATCACTATAAGTCGGATAGAAGCAGGCAGGAAGGAGATTGGCCTTTAGTAGGCTTTTCACCCCGCAAGGCGGCCATCTCGCTTTATGTATATTCAGGAGACCCCGTCCATGAGCATTTACTAAAAGATTTGGGGAAATACAAAATGGGAAAAGCCTGCATCTATGTTAAAAAACTTTCCGACATCGACCTAAATGCGTTAAAAAGAATTATACGCGCCACTATTGATTATTTAGAAGAAAAATATGGGAGCGCTCAGCAGTAATCGTCACTCGTTTCCGCTGCACTATGATAAAATCACCCCTGCTGCTAATAAATTGCCACGAGGCTTAAATTAATCAGCAGGTAACCGATGATGCCTACAGTAAAAGCATAAAGCAGCGCCGGGATGATGTTGTGCTTCACAATTAAGCCCTCTGAGCCGATAATGCCCACCACCGCACAGACCGCAACAATATTATGGATGCAGATCATATTGCCAATTGCTCCTCCAACAGTCTGCAGGCTTAAAGTTAAGGTCCGGGAGATATTTAAAGTTTCCGCCACCCCAAACTGAAAACCGGCAAAAAGCAGGTTTGATACCGTATTTGAACCGGAAACAAAAGCCCCCAGCACCCCAAGCAGCGGGGAGAAAAGCGGCCAGGCGGACCCAATCTGTTCAGCGGCGTAAGCAGACATGGTTAAGAGCATGCTCGCCAAACCAGAACTGTTATCCCAGGATTGAACCAGGATCCGCACCATCGCTACGGCAAAAAGCAGGGCAACCGCCGCCGGTTTAACCTGGGTCAGGGTGGTTGACCAGGCCTGCTTAACGCTCTTAAGGCTCATGTTATGCAGCTTCCAAGTCAGCAGGGCGACGAGAATAAAAGGGATAATCCCCGGAATATAGAGCGGCTGGAAGCTGTAAGATACCCCCTGTTCCCCTAAAATGTTTAACCAGCTTACGGTCCAACCGGTTAAATACTGACGGATGCCCAAAAATGGCAGGCGGGTTATGACCAGGATCAGGATGACCAACAGATAGGGCAGGATTGCTCTCAGGAGACTCATCTGCTCTTTACCCTGCGGCAAAGGTTGCTCTACCTGGCTGTCCCAATTAAGGTGCCCTTTAGCAGTTCCAGGTTCAGGGAAATCCCACTCCTCTTGAGGGATTAAATAACCTTTCCTTGCCGCTGTAATCAGAATCACCAGCCCCAGGGCTCCGCTGATTACTGAGGGCAGTTCAGGTCCGAGAAAATAGGCAATGATGATCGAGGGTATGGTGAAAGAAAATCCGGCCAGCATGGCAAAAGGCGCAACCTTAAACCCCTCGCGAAATGAGCGGTTTTTACCGAAATAGCGGGTCATCAGGCAGATGGCGAAAAGCGGCATGATCGAACCGAAAACGGAATTAATGATGGAAGCCCATACCCCGGTATGATGCAGCATGGTACTTAAAGCCTGTCCTGCACCCAGCAGGCCATCGACCGAGTTGCCGATGCCGACCATAATCGTAGTGCCTACCGCCCCGAAAACAACTGCAGTGCTGTTAAACATCAAGGTGATCATCGCCGCAGCAAGCGGTGGAAAACCGATCCCCACCAGCAATGGGGCGGCCAGAGCAGCCGGTGTGCCAAAACCGGCCGCTCCCTCGATAAAAGAGCTGAACATCCAGCCGATGATAATCGCCTGAATCCTGCGATCCCTGCTAATCTGGTAAAAGACCTGTGAAATAACATTTAAGGAGCCGCTGTTCTTCAGGGTATTCATCAGCAAAATGGCGCCAAAGACAATAATCATAATATTTAGTGCCCCGAGGAATCCTTCAAGGCTTGCAGCGAGCACCCGGTTAAGATCCATCCGCCAGATCAATAACCCAAGCAGGGCTGCGCTTAGCCAGGAAAGGGGCATAACCCGCTTGGCCGGCCACATCAGTCCGGCGAGCAGAATCAGGGTTATAAAAATGGGCAGAGCGGCAATCAAGGCAGCTAAACCGCTGGGGATAATGGTCGCCATAATCAACACCTCTTAGCGCTCCGGGATTGTTTGCAGTAAAGTAACTTTATTTTTCAGTTAATTCGTCATTAAACCGGCTTTACCTACCAGAATTAGCTTGACGCATAGCTGGTTCACGTAGTAAAATATTCCCAACATAAAAACAAATTTTAATCTTTCATCGACTATTTTGGTTTAAGCACTATCCTAAGTTAGTCTGCTTGGTCAAGATAGATATTAACTTGCCGGACGTAAAAACACTTCTGTGACGCCATTTACACAATCTGGCGCTCAATAACAGCCGGGAGGGTGCGATGAAATTTAACCTGCTCCTGTTTATTCTTGCCAAAAAGTTAACAGCTGCTGCGAGAAACAATGCCGACTACAAGAAACATCTTGGTCTTATGCAAATCAAGGTCCTGATCAAAACGGCCGATGGTAAAATCGGGCGCCTGTTTATTTTCGACAGGGGCTCTTTTTCATCCGTACGCAGTGCCGACGCTCGGGCTGACGTCGCGTTGATCTGGGCTGATGCGGCAACGGCGTTTCGGGTAATGACATCTAAAAATAGTGATGCCGACACGTTTCAGGCTGCGGCGGAAGGAAAAGTGCGCATTGAAGGAATGGTCCCCTACCTGCAGTGGTTTACCGACGGAGTAGCGCTGGCAATGAAATGATTGTCCGCTTAACTTAGGTATTAACCGCAGGAAAAAGAATTATCATTCTTAAGGAGGATGCTCATGGCTATCAAAGGCGGTCATCTTGTGGCTAAATATTTGAAGGAAGTCGAGGGTATTGAAACGGTATTTGCTCTTTCCGGTGGACATATCGAGGCGATTTTGGATGGGTTCACGCAGTACAACATCCGCGCTATAGATGTCCGTCACGAGCAAGTGGCGGCAATGGCGGCGCAGGCCTGGTCGGTTTATGCAGGACAGGTCGGTGTGTGCCTGGTTACTGCCGGCCCAGGCTTCACCAACGCGCTTACCGGAATCGCCAACGCTTATCTCGATAACTCCCCGCTGGTGGTACTGTGCGGCAAACACCCGCTCAGAGATGACTTAAGGGGCGCCCTGCAGGAGATGAACCAGATCGACATGGTCAAGCCCATCACCAAGTGGGCCGCTACCTGTTACGAAACAAAGCGTATTCCGGAATATCTTTCCCTTGCTTTTCGTTATGCCACCATGGGCCGACCGGGGCCGGTATTTCTTGAACTCCCGCCCGATATCCTCAATGTCAGCATACCCGAAGAAGATGCACCGCTGCCGGCAATCCCGACGCGCAAATATACAGTTCACCCGGACAATGCCGACCTTAAAAAGGCAGCAGATCTCATCAACAACGCCAAACAACCGCTGTTTATCGGAGGTAGCGGTGTAGGATTCAGCTGCTGTGACCTGGCGCTGGAACAGTTCATGGAGAAGACTGGTGTTCCCTTCCTCCTGTTGAATTATGGCCGGGGAGAGCTTCCCGACAATCATCCGCAATCTCTCTGGGATATAGGTAACATCGGGCTGACGGTAACACTGGCGCAGGCAGATTTGATTATCATAGCTGGCCTGCGGCTCAACTGGCTCTTGCAGTCCGGGGGCGCAATTCCTCCAACAGCAAAGATTGTCAGGATCGACATTGACCCGCACGAGATTGACCGCAACCGGCAGGCCGATGCGGGGCTTGTCGGCGACATCAACTCCGTGCTCAATGAACTTCTTCCTCATCTGCAGAAAAACGATCACAGCGCATGGCTGAAAACGCTGCGCACCGCCTCTGCTGCGTTTATTGATTCCGAGCTGAAGGCACGCGAAACACCATCCGACCCAATCCACCCCATTCGGCTTGTCGCCCAGATCCAAAAAGTCGTGGGTGATGACGCCTATTATGTGACAGACGGCGGCGATACGGTTTACTTCGGGCTGGTTCATTTCACTTCCAAATTGAAGGCCGGGGTGATTGGCACCGCTTCCGGTCTGCTGGGCTGTCTGGGTACAGGCATACCCTTTGCCATGGCTGCGAAGGTGGCCAATCCGGATAAGCCTGTAATCCTGCTTAACGGCGACGGCTCCTTCGGCTTCAATGCCATGGAGTTTGATACCATGCTCCGCCACAACATTCCTGTAGTCTGCGTCATCAACAACGACTGCGCCTGGGGTATGGTCAAACACGGCCAGGAACTTTCGATCGGCAGTGACAGGCTCCAGTGCACTGAGCTGGCTCCGCAGCGTTACGACAAAATGGTGGAGGCACTCGGCGGTCATGGTGAATATGTCACTAAAGACGAGGAGATTATCCCTGCTTTAAAGCGAGCCCTGGAATCCGGAAAGCCCGCCTGCATTAACGTGATGACCGATCCGACAGTAATGAGTCCGGCATCGGTAATTTTCTATCAAGCCCTGAAAATGGAGTAAATACAGGAGACAGTATGAAAGCACTGCTATTTTCCGCATCGGCGTCAAAGTTTATTGTTCTCAAAGCACTGGGCGCACTGCTCCCTTCTCTCTTCTACAAGGGACCGTTGGCCACGGTAAGATATGCTGATATCCCGGAACCGTCATTGCCGGGGCCGGATTGGGTCAAGCTGCGAACACTGCTGTGCGGCTTTTGCGGTTCTGATCAGAGTCTGATATTTCTCAAGGATTCACCAACTGCTTCACCATTTACTTCTTTTCCCTGCGTGCTCGGACATGAGCTGTGCGCGGAGATTGTCGAGGTTGGCCAAGGGGTAGCCGGATTTAGCGTCGGTAATCGTGTCACCGTGGTCCCCGGACTGCCTTGTGCTGCCCGGGGCATCGAACCGGCCTGCCCGAGTTGCCGTTCCGGCCGCCCCGGCAGCTGTGAAAACACAGCCAGGGGCTGTTTGTCCCCCGGTATGTTCACGGGGATCTGCAAAGATGTTGGCGGTGGTTTTGCCCAGTATCTGGTAGCGCATAAAAGCCAGCTCTATATGCTGCCGGATTCGATGTCCTTGGAGACTGCCTCTATGATGGAGCCGCTGGGCGTAACTCTTCAGGCCGTCATGGATAACCGGCCGACGGCCGAAGATCAGGTGCTGGTCATCGGTGGCGGCGTCATCGGCAACCTCATTGTTCAATCTATCCGGGCCTTCGACATCCCCTGCACCATCACCGTGGCCGAACCCTCGCTTTTTCATGCCGACCTGGCTGTTAAGGCCGGCGCCGACCATATTGTAACGGACGGAGACATCCCCAGAGCCGCTTGTGAGATTACAGGCGCCGAAACCTATAAACCGCTTCTGGGGAAAAACATTTTCATGGGTGGTTTTACAAAAATATTCGATTGTGTCGGGCATACGGAGACCCTAAGGGCGGCCATGAGAGTGATGGCCGGAGGCGGAACCTTAAGCGTTGTAGGAATCGGCGACGAAGTCAAGCTGGATCTAACGCCGCTTTGGCTAAAGCTGCAGACAATCAAAGGGGTCTATGCGCAGGGCTACAATCATGTTGATGGCCGGCACGAACATGTCTTCGAAACGGCTATCCGTTTTGCCGATACCGGCAAAGTGCACCTTCACGATATGGTAACACATAAGTTTCCGCTGGATCGGTATCAGGATATGATCGAAGTCAACCTGCGCAAAGCGGCGAACCGTGCGGTGAAAACGGTGGTCACATTTACCTGATGCACCTGAGTATCGGCTGTTTTTTTAGGTTTATAAACCTCTCCTATCACAAAACCTTAAGATCTTTAGAAAACGTGTAGGAGATAAGCACCGGCAGAAAGCACAGCTGAAATTAACTTTAACAAAGGACACCTATCAGTCAGAACGAAATAGTTAAACTCCTTAGAAAGTATAGGCCCAGGGCATGGGATCTGTCTGCTGTTGGAATTTTTTAACCCTGGCCAGGTGAATGCCGGTGTTTCAGTAAAGGCAGCGGCCCGGTTCGATCTGCAGGATAACACCACTGGTGTCAAATCCCAGTCGGTTAAGCTCTTGGTGCAGGGTTCCAGCCGCTGCTTCGGCCTATTCTTCAATGGATGGAGCCATCTTTTTATTTGGCTCCTTGGTGAAAGAGTGGACATTTTTTCACTGTTGATTGACTCGCTTGAGCTTGTCCAGCTGCGCCAAAAACAGCTCCTTGCTCCACAAGTCAAGCGAAGGTTGTTCCTCAATCCGCAAGAAACGCCGCACATCTTCTGCAGCTTGTTTCCAGTTCATTGAGGTGATTGTCCGTTCCAGCTCACTTAACAGCCATGCCTTGTCAACAGTAATGGATTGACCTTGCCACGGGCCAAATTGATTGACTGCGGAGGCAAGAAAATCGTAATTGATGCCAGTACGATTGCCAGTGTACCAGATGAAATCATACCAATCCCGACCCTTGATATACTCACGGCAGAGCAGAGCGTGAATTTTTCCGGCGAATAAACTGGCCCTGTCCTGCACCGCCACCGACGAAACGAAAGGGAAATCAAGATATTTCAACTCGTAACCACTACCCGCTGGCGGATTGGTATCCACTTCAAATTTGATTCTGATTTTCGCCATCTGCCCGGTCTGGTTGGTGTGACGCAAATTAATCACTTTGCCCAGGGAATCATCTTTCAGGAATGCTTTTTTAACTGTCGCATCAACCTTGTCGCGACCAGTGATTTCAATTTTGTATCCATAAGCTGCTAATTCATCAGTCAGATGTTTAATGTGGTCTTTCAATTGGAAATCTGAAGTGGCCTCTCTTAGAATAAAATCCATATCTTCAGAAAAACGATTCAGCCCATAGAAGATTCGCAGGCAGGTTCCGCCCTGGAATAACGCATGTTTAAAAAAGTCTCCCCGCCCAAGAGCGGCCAGCACCACTTCCTGCGTAATCTCGCGAATAGCCTGTTGCTCCTCGACATCCGTTTTGCAGTTATAGTCCAAAAGACGCTGCTGAATTATTTTTACACTCATGATTTCACCTCACCAAGCCAGCCGCTCAAAAAGAGCTTCACCCGGCCATTGCTATAATTGTTCATTAATACCTCAAGTTCTTCTGCCGTAACGCAAGCCAGCTCATCCTCATCAATTCGCAGGCTGCCAGCGGGCTCGTCAATCCTCGTCCAATTAAATTGGTGGATGTAAAGATAGTCAGCCAGCGCTTTAGCAGGCGAGGCGATAAAAAAAACATTGCCGTTTTCATCGTTACAGCGTTCAACACCAAGGTAGAATGTATGCTGTGGAACACGCTTGTAACTGAATACACCCAGAGGTGTCTCGAATACTTTACTGTTGCCAAAGCTCGCGCAGGTGCAGGCGTAAACCGCCTCTGGAATCCAGCCGTGGTAACTAAGAGCAGTCTCCATGCTAATATAACTGGGGCCGTATACCCGCTGGGCCAAACTGTAAACGCTAACTGGCTTTTTCTGGAATTCTGGGGCCAGGCAGTACAGACCACGGCGGATATTCAGAATCTCCCCGGAGGAGATAGCCCGCTTGATCAGCCCGTGACGGCTGAAATCCGTTCCATCAACCAAAACGGCCACGTCCGACTGCGTAAATACCCCTGTTGGAGCCCGGAAAAATTTTTCTGTCAGTCTGTTCATCTCTTTATCCTTAACAGATCTAGTCGCCATGTGACTACTTCTGTTAAATATACTATTTTTTCTGCAGGAAGTCAATCTATCTTTAAAATAATGAACAGCTAAGCGCTATCGAACCTGATACGCCCAGATAATCTTGGTTTGATGCTCGCTAACTGTTACATGGCGCCGGCTTGTTAAAAGAGATAAGTAAAGCTTATTAAACAAACATGACGAAAATATCTGGGTGTAGGTGGTTACGCCGTGGCTTAAAGAAGAACAAACTTGCTACCGGCAGAGTGCAAGACCTTGCCGATGCTGAAAACATTTGAGCTGCCCCATATGAGAAACTTTAGACGTATAACATGAAAAAGCACCGCTGAAGGGCGCAAAACCTTTAAGAGGTGCTCTTTCCTGTAAATTCTGTTCAATTATAGGTAGAGATTTTAGCTAAATTCATCTGCCAAACCCCATGGGCTATTCGCCTGTCTACTACGCCATCATTGTTGCAGAAGGCCGCAGCACCCACGACAAAAAAGAACTCAGGCCGACGAAAAAATATTACTCGGCCTAACAATAAAACACACAGTATAATGATCACTTGAATGATGAAACCAGCTATTGACAATAATAACGCCTCGCGTTATTATTGCGGCGATATCGAATTTGCTTTACTTGGCACAACAGTGATGCTTACGATGTGGAAATAGT
>CAYTER010000072.1:0-8622 GCA_964436815.1 uncultured Syntrophomonadaceae bacterium | reverse complement strand
AAGGATTTGCAGTCCTCTGCCTTACCACTTGGCTATGTCGCCAAAAAAATGGAGCGGAAGACGAGATTCGAACTCGCGACCCTCGCCTTGGCAAGGCGATGCTCTACCACTGAGCTACTCCCGCATACCTGGTGCCGAGACCCAGAATTGAACTGGGGACACGCGGATTTTCAGTCCGCTGCTCTACCGACTGAGCTATCTCGGCCAAATGGCGGAGCTGACGGGACTCGAACCCGCGGTCTTCGGCTTGACAGGCCGATATGTTAACCGACTACACCACAGCTCCATGCGCATAAATAAGTATACAGAAGGCCTTCTTAAAAGTCAACACGGCTAAAGCTCTGATCCAATAAATTTATAAAATTTGATCGGTTTATTCGAGCGATAGTGTTTTAGGAGATTTTGATGCTTTAACCTCTTGTTTAAGTCTTTTAAGACGTTCCTCTTCCGCGGAGCTATAATAAATTAGGCTTTGCAGCTCAATAGTCAGGTCAGCATTATGCACATGCACACCTTCTGAAACATTCAGTTTGACCGGGGCAAAATTTAAGATAGCTTTCACGCCATGTCCGGTGAGCAGATTCGCTACATCCTGGGCCGCGGCGGCGGGAACGGCTATAATTGCTACTTTAATCTTATTCTCAGCTATAAATGACGGGATCTCATCAATGGAGTGGATATCAATACTATCAATTTTTTTGCCAATCAGGCGTGGATCCTGATCAAAAACCCCGATCACATTAACATAAGGATTTTTTGCCGAATTATAGCGGGTGAGTGCTGTCCCCAGGTTGCCGGCCCCAATCACTATAGTATCAATAACTTTATCAAGCCCGATAATTTTTATTACTTTTTCTCTCAGGTAACTGGTATTATAACCTGCTCCGCGAGTACCGAAAGCACCGAAATAGGCAAGATCTTTACGAATCTGTTCAGCGGTGAATCCGGATTCATTACTTAAATCCTTCGAAGAAACCATCTCAATTTTTCGTTGTACCAGTAGATCCAGGATCCGAAGATAAACGGGTAGTCTCTTAACTACAGATTTTGAGACATTATTACCTGGCATATATAAGTCCCCCGTATTTCACTAGTTCCGGTTATTGAATACTTTGTTCTATTAGGCTCAGCGGCAGTTCAGCAGCCATTTCTTTTTGAGCTGTACCCGGCAATTCAAGTTTCCCAATCAACATCACTGAGCGCTTCGCATATTCTTCTGCCTTGCTCAAAGTATATTCCAGGCCATCGCTTTTCAGCACAATCTTGGCGATCTCCTCAATACTGCATCCTTCATGGTCAGGATCATTTTTCAGGTAGCATTTTAGCAATCCATTGCCGGAAGCAGTAACGATCGCTCTAATCAGCGGCAAAGTTATAACCTTGTTGGTCAAATCACCATATAACGGTTTTCCGGTCTTCTTTTGTTCGCCTCTGTAGTCAAGATAGTCATCTAAAAGTTGAAAGGCCACACCTAAGCTGAAACCGTAATCAGACCAGATCTTCTGCTGTATTTCATCACCATCAGCCATAAGGCAGCCGGCCTGACAGCAACCGGCAAAAAAAATCGCACTCTTTTTGCCAATCCATGAAAAATATTTATCTTCGAGATGTTCAGAACTGATATTGGCAAACGCCTGCTCCACTTCACCTTCAGCCATATTTTCAACCACATCGACCACAACATTCATCAACGGCCAGCTATGATAGGCGACCAGCATTTTAAAAGCCTGGCTCAATAGATAATCTCCGGTTAGAACTGAAATCTTATTACTCCATTTTATATGAGCAGCATCTTTGCCCCGACGGGTTAAGGCCTGATCGATAACATCATCATGTAACAAAGAGGCGGTATGTAGCAGTTCAAAAGCTGTTGCTGCGTCAACCAGATGCTCCAGATCCTGATCAGCCCGATAAGCGGCCATAAGAAAAAGAGCGGGGCGGATTCTTTTTCCCGCACCATCCAAAAGATATGCGCCAACATTTTTTACATCCGTGCTGGCAGAATTAACTACCTGCTGCAAGCGACTTTCAACCAGGGACAACTCCCTGCCTATCAGTGCCCATTGATGCTTCAGATTACCAAACCTCAATTCAAATAGAAATATGAAGATTTGTCGAAACAACTTCGACAGCTTTCCGGTAAAATCCTTTAAGCATTCGCTGCGGTCCCAAAAAGATTACGCTGGATAATAATAAGTTCTGGTGGTTCATTCGGCTGATTGGCCAAATTGAGAAGCAGAACACTGTATTCGACTGGTGCCAACTCTCTGCTGAATTTAAGCAGTTCTTTTTTTTCCACCAAACCTTCCCAGTGTCCGGGATAAACAACGATTACTGCCAGACCTCCGCTCTTCAACTTTTTAAGGGCTTTCTGAAGGCTCAGCATCGTAGTTTTATTGATTGTTGTTACTGTCCGGTCGCCCCCGGGGAGATAGCCCAGATTAAAAACAACTGCTTTAACCGGTTCTTTTACATACCGGTCTATGTTCTCATGACTGTCATTAATCAATGTTACCCGATCGAGAAGCAGTCTTTCGGACAACTTCTGCCTGGTGTTATCCAACGCTAGCTGTTGAATATCAAAAGCATAAACGTGGCCGCTGCTGCCGACGCAATGGGCTAAAAATAATGTATCGTTACCGTTACCCATCGTAGCATCAATAGCCAGATCTCCTTCTTTTAGTATCTTGTGCAAATAGAGATGAGCCTGTTCGGTAATCCTGTTGATTCTAAACATTATCAAACCCCATTTTATTGCCTAATAATTTTCATGTCTTGAGCCAATTAAATCAACATTGTTCTCAGCCTCAACAAAATTATAAATCTGCTCCATGATCCTGTCTGCGCCGGCTCCATTATGACATACCACCGCCAGGCCAAGCTCTGCTCTCTGCCATAAATCCTGGTGGCCGATCTCGCTTACTGATACATTAAACTGGTTACGCATTCGCTGAACCAGGCTTTTTATCACTTTTCGTTTACCTTTAAGAGAATTAACGCCGGGGATGTGTAATTCTAAAACCAACACAGCAACACGCACCTTACTGCACCTCCGGTTAGATAAAACGCAGCATTAGTTGTTGGATATGATCATCAATACTGATCCCCGTCTGAATTAGCTGCCGGTAGTATTCTTTAACCGGTCTGCAGAGACCCTCATTATCTAGATCGCTGAGGGTTTTAAAATAACCTGTCCGACGGCCAATTCTGAAGAGCTCTCGTTTAGCTTCAGGCCAATCCAAGTAAACTCCCAAGGTATCGAGCATCGAGAGCTGATCCTGCGGCAGTTTCCCCTGCACTTCCTCTAAGAGATTCAGTATGTGGTCACTGATAAGATTACTTTTAATCCCCTGCAGATTCTCAATTAATAAGAACTCTTCCCTGATCAACTGATCATCACTCAGGGGTACAAATTCTCCCTGGGTGAAAAGCTGGTAAAGCGGTGAATAGGGATGAACAGCCAGGGTGCGGATCCTGATATAATCAGGGCTTACCCGATTGATTGCGTTGGCTGTATCCAAAGCATGTTCCCGCCAATACTGATGGCCGCCCAACCCCAGAAGAACATACCAGCTAAGTGATAACCCGGCGGTTTTTACTCTGAGGCCTGCCTCAATATGCTGTTCGCCGGTAACCCCTTTTTTCATCAACTCAAGAACTTTGTCGTTCCCACTTTCCAAGCCGACATGAATTCGACTCAAACCGTTTTCTTTTAGCTGCTGAAGGTCAGCGACAGAAAACTTTAACAGCGTTTTAGAGCGGGCGTACGTTGTAATACGGGTGATGGTCGGAAAATTTAATTTTAAGTTCTGCAGAATTTCGACCAGATCAGCCAGCGGTAAATGCAGGCTGTCTCCATCCTGCAGAAATACGTTATGGGCCCCGTTATAAAGCCAATAAGCAATATGGAAAAGATGAGGGTTTTCTGCTTGGATCAGGGTAAGTACCGGCCTGGTTATCTCCCCGCCAAATCCCTTTTTTTTAGAAATTAATTTAATTTGGCAAACAGTTTCAGCCATAGCTGAAATATCATTGTTAATATCCTCGAGATTACGGCGGCTGAATTTTTCGCTCTTGTAAATCGGGCAAAAAAGACAACGGTTCCAGGGGCAATTGCGTGTTAGCCGGACTAACAGACTGCCGGCTTCACTGGGCGGCCGAATCGGCCCCTGTTCAAAATGAAGCAACTCTGTGGGCATCTAAACCCTCCACCCTGCTCCGCATAGCTGCAGATCAGGCCATAATTGAACTATACAAAAGGGCACAGATTATGTGCCCTTCAAGCGGATTATGTCAGGGGTTAATTAAGCGTTAAGGTATTCCCGAAGCCTATCCCAAAGTTCCTGGGGTTTAAAGGGTTTGGTCATATAATTATCCGCCCCAAGATCCAGGGCCCGTTGACGGTCTTCTTCTTCCGCCTTGGCTGTTAGAACTATTACGGGAATTTTACTGGTTTCCGGATCCTTTTTTAGAGCTTTTAAAACTTCGAATCCGTCAAGTTTCGGCAGCAGCAAGTCCAGCAATATTAAATCGGGATGTTCCCTGCTTACTGCATTTAATGCTTCTTCACCGTCTTCCACTATTTCGACATTATAGCCGACCGCATCGAGACAGGTCCGAACGCCTAAAATTACATTTTTCTCATCTTCTACCAACAGCACTTTGTTGCCCATTCCTCGACCTCCTTATTGATCGGCTTCCGGGAGTGTGACCGGTTCTTTTTCCTGGTAGACCGGAAAGGTGAAAGTAAACTTGGTCCCACTGCCAACCTCGCTCTCAACCCAAATCTCTCCACCATGGGCCATCACAATATCCTTCGCAATCGCCAGTCCAAGCCCGACACCACCAGCCCCTTTACGGCCTGGCCCGCTGACCTGGACATATTTACGGAAAATTTTCTCCTGGTGTTCTTTCGGGATCCCACATCCTGTGTCTTCCACTGAAAAGAAATGTTTTTTGCCACGCTGCCTGACACGGACGGTTATTGTTCCACCCGGATCAGTATAACGCATGGCATTGCCCACCAAATTAGCCAAAACCCAAACCGCCTTGTTGAAATCAGCGGCAACCGGCGGAAGTTCCGGTGGAAGGTCGGTAATCAGTTCAACTCCCTGCTTGTCGGCCTGAATTTTTAACGGGCGGACTGCCTCATCTACCAGGTCGTCGATGTCAGTGGGTTCCGCTTCAACATAGATCGTCCCCGATTCAATGCGGGAAAGCTCCATCAAATTATCAATCAGGCGGTTCAACCTTTCACAGTCTGCCCCGATGGCTTCCAGAACTTCTTTGCCCCTTGGGGTCAGATCGCCCAGCATGCCTTCTTTCAACATTTCAACCCCAACGATGATCGTTGTCAGCGGGGTTCTGAACTCATGCGACACTATAGAAACAAAGTCGGTTTTGATCTTCTCCAATTCATGAAAACGGGTGACATCGGTTAACTGGACCAGGGCGCCCCATAAATTATCCTGAAAGAATATGGGATTGATCGCAATCTTGAAGAAAAACCGCTGGTCTTTTTTCTTGACTTTAACCGAAGCCTCTTCATATGAACATTTCAGGGCTTCCTGCTGCTCAAAGACATCGTCGAGCAGGTATTTTAACCTTTTAATTGCGGTTAGTTCAACGATCTCTTTTCCAAGAGCATCATCCAGTGAAGTATTGAAGAATTCCTCAGCTTTCCGGTTCAGCCAGACAACATTTTTTGTAACGTCGACCATCAGCACGGAATCAGCAAGATTGCCTGTTATTGTTTCAAGGTTTACAGGTTCTGGAAATGTGCCCAAAGGAATAACCGCCTTTCATGAAAGCCGAATTGAGGATAACATTGCACAAACGCGTTGCTTTCTGATTATATCATCATTGAAAGCGGTTGAAAAGGTGATTGGAGCTATAGATCCGGTTATTTAAAAGCCCCCGCCACCAGGCGGGGGCCGATCCGGTTAATCAAAAACTTTCAGTCTGCCCGTTTGTCAAAGATGTTTTGTTCAGTAATGAATTTTTCCATACCAATTTTATTGGCAATCGCATCAAGGCTGCTGCTCTCGACCGAAACCGGAAATTGGTATTCAGCCTTAAGATTCGCTTCAACCGACTGCAAAACTGCGGTTTCGTCGGTTCCCGAAACATTTTTTATGACTACGCGCAAAGTATCTTCTGTTCCCTGTCTGGTAATTTCAGCGAACCAAACCAGAACATCTTCCCTGGCAAACATTAATCTACGCAGTTGATTACCGTTAAATTCATAGTTACCATCTTTGCCCTGCAGCTCGGTATAGAGAACTTTACGTTCAATATCCCCCATAATTCTGGGCACTGTCCGCTTGCAATTGGGACAGGGTTCAGTCGTTAAACCCCCGGTTGCAATATCCCCTGTTTTGAAGCGCAGCAAAACAGTACCACGGGCATCGAGATTGGTAATCACAATCTCGCCCTTCTGCCCTTCACCAAGCGGGGCGCCGCTTTGCGGGTCAACAATTTCAATCAGCGTGTGATCCGGAAAAGTGTGGTAACCAAAATCTGGTTCACACTCCGCCCAGCCGCATTTTGCCTCCGAGAGGAAGTACGTGCGCTGGACCCTGTTGTCCTTAGCCCCAACAGTGGTCATAAGCTTTTTCAGCCTTTCCACTGCCGCCAGGGGAGAAAAATCTGTTCCGATTACCAGGCGCTCAAGATTAGCGGCGCTGAAGCCAAAATGGCTCAGGGTGAGCAAGGCAAAACGACCATAGCCCGGAGATATGGCCAGGACAGGAGCCTCCATGCTATCAAGAGCTTTGAGTATTTTTTCCAAACCGAGCACTTTTCCCCCCCCGGTCTGGAGAGCAGTGCTGCCGATATCAATCGTACTATAAAACATTTGCCAGAAATGAATATTTGGAGCATAGGTAAAAGCGTTAATCAGGGTGTCATCACGGGTAATCTCAAGGACATCAAAAACCCTTGCTCCCGCTTCTTTCAAATTCGCTATATCATAATGGGTAAATTCAATCGGTACCGGCTTATCAGTGCGACCTGCCGTAAAATAAAGGTTATGGAATTTATACTCAGAAATCTCAGGTTCTGCCTCCTTCTTGCCAAAGAGACCGAAGCCTTTCTTTTTAGTCTGTTGCTGGTCCTGTGTTAAATCTTCCAGTACAAATTGCTTAGGATGCAGCTTGTTATCATCGGGCGCAACCAGATCACTCTTTTCGGTAAACGGCAGCTTGGCCAGATCGTCAATATTCTTAATGCTGCCCGGATCGATATTTTGCTCCTTAAACATAGTTCTGTAATAGGGATGCCGCACTGCTAACTCTTCGCTAACGATCTTTTGCAGGAGCTCCTCCTGCATTTTTTTGATCGCCGGGGCGGGCATCCGGCTTATTTTACTCCACGCCTGCATACTCTGCCTCCTTTCTCAATTCCCAAAAAAATACTGTTAATTTGAAGGTCTGTTATCAAGAATCCTTTTCTCTTTAAGTTCGGTTTCCATCCCCAGCTGGGAAATCAGTTCAGGGACAGACTTAAAGTAAATATCAGTCAACGATACCTCTGTATCGCGCAACACTTTTTGCTTTAAATCGCCGATTAAGCGTTCGCGATCCACTTCACCTTTTGTAGCAATATGGAGATAGATCTCGTCGAGATCAAACGGATCATCATTGCGTTTACGCATTTCCACCTGCCACTCTTCGATGTCAGGATGACTCATCATCAGTGGGAAGAAGTTATTCAGGTTAACCAGCGTACCTTTGACTTTAGTCATGTTAAACTCTTTCAATTCTGATTTACGCTGGATATTCGAACTGATTCGGGGCACATGACGCCCACAGTTCGGGCATGGCTCGTAGAGCAGTCCACCCTTGGCAATATCGCCTGTCCGGTAGCGCAATACCGCAGTCCCGCGCCAGTCGAGCGCCGTGTAGACGATTTCGCCTTCCTCTCCTTCACCAACAGGTTCTCCGCTTTCAGGATCAACAGTTTCAAATACTTCCATATCAGGATATAGATGGTACCCAAAATATTCATCATGCGAAGGACATTCCGCCCAGGCCACCTTGGCTTCAGTCATACCATATGTTGCAAGAACCATAACATCCTCTGCGCCAAGCTGCCGGAACAAATCTTTAATTTTATCTTTTAATCCGGGCGGTACGCGTTCTCCGCCGAAAAAGATCTTATTAACTGATGAAAAATCCCGGCCCTGCTGAACTGCTTCACGAAGGAAGTAATAACAATAGCCGGGGATAAAAACCGCAACCGAGGGGCGAATATATTCAAAAGCATCCATCAGGTTATTGGTGCCGACTATTTTGCCGCCACCACTGTGAAAACCGGCTACATTCATTTTTTCTCCGGCAAAATATGTCTGCCAGAAAGCCAGGTGGGGCGCAAAGGGGAAACAATTAACTACCGTATCATCGCTGGTTACATTGAAAACATCAAGTAAGCGGTAGCCTGATTCGCGCAAGTTTTCCAGATCGCGTTTTGAATAAACAAAAGGGGTAGGCAGTGCGGTCCGGCCGGTGGTAAAGTGAATGTGGACCGGTTTAAAATCGTATATCCTCTCCTCCACTAATGCTTTCCCTCCGGTCATTGACATCTTGGCCAGATGACCGTATTTCTCTGTAACTTCCTCGTCGG
>CAYTER010000071.1:0-8781 GCA_964436815.1 uncultured Syntrophomonadaceae bacterium | reverse complement strand
CTTTGGTATTGACCAGGTTTTAGCCAAGATGGAACAGTCTTTCAATAACGATTAAGATCTGCCATGCAAAGGGTTGCGCCTGTATTTGTTTACTGGCGCTCCTTTTAGCTGGTGGTTTATAGCAAAGGGCAAGTAAGATGACCAAGTGAAGAAGGTGAACTTATGAATAATCAGCAAAAAAATGATGAGGTAACTGATGGGCGGCGATTAACTACCCCGAAAGCGGCAGCTTTGGCTGGTATTATTTTTGCGTTGTTGATTGGCGCTGCTTTTACCCTCATCCGCCTGGCTATGCCCGCCTCTCCGACAGACCCAAACATTACCTGGATAGCGGAGCATTCAGGGTCTGTAACGCTGGCCTTGGGCTTGGTGCCTTTTGCCGGAATTGCTTTTCTCTGGTTTATCGGGGTGATCAGGGACCGGATCGGCGACTATGAAGATCGTTTTTTTTCAACCGTTTTTTTTGGCAGCGCCTTGATCTATCTGACAATGATCTTTGCCGCAGCGGCGATAGCTGCCGGTTTGATCTCGAGTTACCCATTTGCGGCACAAAACCTGTTTGACAGCGGTCTTTATATCTACAACCGTTCCCTGATCTGGCAGCTTTTAAATATTTACTCAATACGCATGTCATCTGTTTTTATGATTTCCTTGGGAACCATATGGATAAGAACAGCGGTAATGCCGCGCTGGCTGGCCTTTATCACCTATGGCTCTGCCTTGATTTTGATGTTTTCGATTAGCTACAGCACCTGGGTTACCCTTTTGTTCCCAGCCTGGGTTTTAGTGATCAGCCTATACATCCTGGTTCAAAGTCTGCGACCTGACCTAAGTTCTTCTCAAAGTTGATTTGAACTGCTTATTAACCTTGAAAGAAAGAGCAGGCATTAGGCAAAATCTGAACTACACCTAAAATACACCGCCGGGGTGGTAGCTTAATGCATGGTAAAAGCATAATTTCAGGACATGAACAATAACGATCATTTGTTAAAGGAGTTCGACCAACAAGCCGTTTATGAAATTGTTGTAAACGGAGCAGTTTCACCCGGCATCAATCTACGCTTTGAGGGCCTATCAGTCGTCAGCGGTTACCTGGCAGATGGGAAACCGAAAACAGTTCTTACCGGTCTGTTCACCGATCAAGCCAGGCTTGGGGAATTGCTAAATGTTATCTATGAGCAGCAGCTGGCCATTATCTCTGTGCGCAAAATATCTGAACAAAATTCATAAAGTTTGGAGCGATCATTCAATGTGGGATTCGAAAGTATTTAAAGCCGGAATTGCGATTCTCGTTGCCTTCGCCATTATCTATATCGGCACGCAGATAAACTTTGTTTTTAGACCGATAGTTGCTGTTTTTGAAGCATTGTTTTTTTCATTTCTGATTTCAGGGATTTTATTCTATCTGACCTATCCTTTGAGTGATTTCTTAAGTAAATATAAAGTGCCCAGGATGATTTCTATCCTGATTATTTTTGTTGTGATCATTGGAGTGATTCTTTTCCTGGGTTTATCAATTGGACCGATCCTGGCGGATGAATTCGCGAAACTGATCACTAATCTACCCCAGAACATCAGGCAGCTCCATGCTCTGGTCTTAGACTTAAGAGATCATCCAGTAGTAAGCAGACTTGTTGACTTAGAAGCGATTAACACCAGTAGAATTGCTGAGCGTCTGGCAGCAATGGTTTCAAATACAATTTCCGGTTTAACCAGCAGTTTAGGCAGTATTGCCGGGGTTATTGGCAGCTTTTTTACGACAATTATGGTTGTGCCATTTTTGCTCTTTTTTATGCTTAAAGAAAAAGGTCAGGGTACACTAGAGAAACTGGTTGATCGGTTTGTTCCTGAAGATTACAAGGTCAGCATTAATAGTGCCCTGGCAGAGATAAACTTAAAAATGGGAGCTTATTTTCAGGGCGTGGGCATAGTTTGTTTATGTGTGGGAATCATGGCCTACATCAGCTTTCTAATCATCGGACTTGAATTTGCTTTAATCTTAGCGATTATTATCGGGATAACCAATATTATACCTTATCTCGGCCCATTCATTGGAGCCGTCCCTGCAGCCTTAATCGGTCTATTCGACTCCCCGACCAAAATGCTTTATGTAATCATTGCGATCGTCATTCTTCAACAAATAGAAAGCCTTTTTATCTCACCGGCTGTGATGGGTCGCAAGATGGCCTTAAGTCCCCTGGTCGTAATCCTGGTAATTCTGATCGCCGGACGACTGGCTGGTTTGCTGGGCATCATCCTTGCTGTTCCCGGATTTACTGTTCTTAAAATAGTGATTAGTCATACTTATGAACACATACAATTAAAAAAACAAAAACTCGAAGAACCAAAAGCCGGGTAAAAGAATTTTATTAATCCCTTTTTCTAAATATTTATTATACAGGAGGTAGTTAGTATGTCGACATTATCAGTATGGAAGTTTGAAACAGCCGAAGGGGCTCATGAAGCACTCAATAAGCTTGCAGAACTCTTTAAACAGCAGTTAATTCAGATCCAGGATGCTGCAGTTGTCTCCTGGCCAACTGGCAACAAGCACCCGCGCACCGATAATTATGGCAGTATGGTCGGGAGGGGAACAGTATCAGGGGCTTTCTGGGGGATGCTTTTCGGGTTGATCTTTTTTGTGCCCGTTTTTGGTGTAGCCGTTGGCGCGGCGATGGGTGCGCTTTCCGGAAAATTTAATGATTATGGGATCAATGATAACTTTGTTACTCAGGTCCGCAGAGATATAACTGAGGGCACATCTGCTCTTTTTCTACTTTCAAGCGATGCAGTTCGTGACCGCATCGCCGATGAGTTCAAGGGCGTTACCGTGGAACTGATCCATTCAAACCTTAGCAAAGAAGAAGAAGCAAAACTGATCGAAGAATTCGGCAGCTAAATATCGGAATAGGTGAAAATGAGAGATTGAAGCACGCTTTTGTATGGGAAAGGAGGGGAGCAGCGTTGGAACGAGTTGAACACCAATACCCGGATGGTAGCCGGTACGAAGGAGAATGGCAGGATGGAAAGCGCCAGGGTCAGGGAGTATGGACCCGGGCTGACGGGACTATTTATGCCGGGGAATGGAAGCATGATAAACCGGATGGACAGGGAACCCTGACCCGCAAAGATGGCATTAAGTATACCGGTGGCTGGCAGGAAGGCAAACGCAGCGGACAGGGAATCTGGACACACCCAAGTGGTCACCGTTACAGCGGTGAGTGGCTGGACGGTAAAAAACATGGCCGCGGCACTGACATTGCCGCCGATGGGACTAAGTATGTAGGCAGTTTTCTTGCTGGAAATCGTGATGGGATCGGTTCGATTATCTATACTGATGGGACCAGCTATGAAGGGGAATGGAAAAGAAACAAGCGGGACGGACAAGGAAAATCTTCTTTTCATGATGGGACCACTTATTCAGGAGATTGGCGGGATGACCGGCCTTATGGCCGGGGAAAATTTACCTATGTTGATGGGACCAGCAGGACTGGCAGTTGGCAGGATGGTAAATTTATTGAAGATCCATTAGCAGATTCTGAAAATGCTGATCGGGTGCAAAAGCTGGAGCAGGATACCTACGAACTTAAAAAGGAACTTCACGGATTAAGCGAAGACAAAAAGGCACAAAAGCCGGCCTGGAAAAAATGGTGGGTTTGGGCTTTGGTGATCCTGTCTGCAGTTGTTATTATTTCTGTTCTCGGAGGGGAAGATGATCCGGTTGTGATCCCGGAGGTTCCAGAAGAAGAGATCACAGCACCCCAGCCTGACCTTGATTCGCTCTGGGACAGGATTACTGATTGGGCTGCCGGAGTGTGGGATAGTGTAATGTCATTTTTTACAGGTTTGTTTGAAAACCGTAACGATAATCAGGATACCCCCCCGATTGAACCGGCACCGGAACCTGCACCTGAAGAAACAGAGTCGCCTCCGGACAGCTAAACCTCTTTTAAGTAAAGGGATCTAGTAATTCATCAGGAGTAGGGCAAGTTTAACCTGAATAATCACAATCAAATATTATGAAAGGAGAGAAAAAAATGGAACCTATAGATCGTATTAAACCGTTGGGCATGTTTTTGGGTGTTATTATGATCATTATCGGTGTTATTTTTATCGCTATTCCCAGCCAGATTATCAGTTTCCTGGCTGCACTAATTGGTGCAATACTTTTAGTTGCTGGATTGGTAAGGGTCATTGCTGTTTCGGTAAACTGGAAAGATTACCAGAACCAGGTTTTACTGTTGCTGTTTGGCCTTGCAATAATGGCTGTCGGTATTTACATGATTGTCAACACCCAGGTTACAATTACTTTGGTCGGGATTATTCTCGGTATCTTTGCAATCCTGATGGCCTTTGATCGATTTTTATCGATCGGCAGACGCAAGGAAGGGTCAAGCGCTCTTCCAGCAGTGATTTTCGGGCTGGTTCATCTCGCTTTTGGTATTGGGTTGATCTATGCTTCGATGGCCATGTTTTCCGTTGTGGTTGTTGTATATGGTTTATATTTTCTGTTAGCCGGTTTAATGATCGTTCTCTCAATGATGCTTTATAAAGACTTTTAATTTAGAAGAAATATCTATTTAAAACTGAAAGATATGAAGGGTGGTAAAAAGATGGAAGCGAATGTCGTAGAACAAGACAGTTTAACTGCAGGTAAGTGGAACATGCCCTGGTGGGCTACTCTGGTGCAGGGTATATTTTCGGTTATCATCGGTTTATTGCTATTAACCAATCCGGTAGCTACAACTCTGGCTATAGTACAGGTGATCGGTATCTACTGGCTGGTAACCGGGGTATTTTCGATTACCGGGATATTCATTAACCGGTCGCTATGGGGTTGGAAACTCTTATCCGGGTTAATCGGCATATTTGCCGGCCTGACTGTAATTCAACACCCCATCTGGAGTGCGGTTCTGTTGCCAACAATGCTGGTGATCATGTTTGGTGTTAACGGAATTATCCTTGGATTAATCGGTTTCTTTGGGGCCTTCAAAGGGGGCGGTTTTTCTGCCGCTATCTTAGGGATCATCAACTTTCTATTTGGAGTTATTCTCCTCAGTTCACCCTTTGCGGCAGCTCTCGCTTTACCCTGGGTTTTTGGTGTAATCTCCCTGGTTGGTGGTATTATAGCAATCGGAACGTCATTGCAGCAGCGTAAAAAAGAAGAAATTGCTTAGAGGTAGGATACGGCTGTAATAAATTATTAGCAATAAACTAATAAGCCTAAATGCTTACAACAAAAGGACGATTTACATAGCCCGGGCTGATTAGCCCGGGTTATGATCTGAAAACTTTGCGATAAGCCACTCTAGGATGGTGTGCTATTTAGATCTTGCTGATCTATTAAATACCATGAACAAGATAACCAAGGCTTTAAAGGGTTTAAGAGATCAATCTTTTAATATTTTGCCGAAATTCCTTTGGCCGGCTGATAGCAGAAAGTTTGGTTCTGTTAAGTTATTTTTGATCAGGCAGCTGCAAATTGTCTATCTGGCGCTTGAGGGCGCTTTGCAGAATAAAATATTTTTTCTAGCTCCGGCTTTAACTTTTTTTTCAGTGCTCAGTATAGTGCCGGCTGCCGCGTTAGCTTTAGGCGTGGCCAAGGGGTTTGGATTGGAAAGATATCTTGAGCAGCAGCTGCAGGTTGCCCTGGCCGGCCGGGAAGCAGTCCTGGATTGGGTCATCGGAATAACCGGTGCTTTTTTTAGGCAAATCGACAGTGGAGTAGTAGCTTTTGCCGGTTTAGGGGTACTGATCTATACGATCACTATGCTGCTGGCTAATGTTGAAAAAATCTTTAATCAGATCTGGCAGGTTAAGCAGGGTAGAACTTTACTGCAACGCTTCAGGGATTATTTTGCCATAATTGTTCTGGGGCCGTTTTTATTGATTGCATCCGGTGCTGTAACAGTATTTATTACTACTAGGATCGCGCTGCTGGATGGCAGCCTGATTAGCCCTTTCCTGCTATTTTTGCTTAGGTTGATGCCTTATTTGTTAATCTGGGTTCTTTTCACTCTTATTTACAAAGTAATGCCCAATACCCGGGTGCATTTTCTCCCGGCACTGATAACCGGGATCATTGCCGGAACAGCTTTCCAGCTGATTCAATGGGCTTACCTGACCTTTCAAATCGGCGCTGCCGGATTGGGCATTGTTTATGGTTCATTTGCTACCCTGCCCCTGCTTTTAATTTGGATGCAGGTCAGCTGGATGGTTGTCCTGTTTGGCGCCGAGCTGACCCATGCCGCCCAGAATATTGATCTTTATCGCTACGGACCTGCCCCGGACAAGATTAGCCCCTATAATAACTTGCTGCTTTCGCTATATATACTTTCCCTGCTGCTGAAGAACTTCTCTCAATCGAAATTACCAACAACTGCTAGCCAGTTATCAGATCAGCTGAAAATCCCGGAGCTTTTGGTTAGAGAAATACTTGATCAACTGGCCGAAGTGAACCTGCTTGCTGCCGCTCTGCCTGATAAAAAACCCGGCAATCAAAAATATTACGAGCCTGCGCTTGACATCAATGAAATTAGTGTTGCCAAAGCTCTTGGACATCTCGAACTGTACGATGGACATGATGAAGAGAGAGTAGTTGAAGCTTCACCTGTTCTTGATGCCCTTGAAGATAGTTTGCAGGAGATTAAAAGCCTGATCAGGGAATCGGAGACCAACAGGCTGCTGGTTGAGCTGTAAGCAACCGTATCAACGGTTACTTCGGTTACTTCATTTGGTAAAAGAATTAATACTTTCCAATCTTATAAATCTGTAGATAAATAAGGGTGCTGACGAAGGGATGAAAAAATAATGACTAATCAAATTGGCACTGTTTTACACGGTGGTCCTGTAGACGGGGACGAAATTAAACGAGTCAGGGATACCCTCTTGTTTGAAGGCGCAGTACTTAAGAAAAAACTGGTGCGCTTTTTTTGTCTGCTCATTCTCGCCGCATCAATTGCCACCTTCGGGTTGCTCGGGGACTCCCTGGCGGTAGTAATCGGGGCGATGATTGTCGCACCGCTGATGCTGCCGATTATGGGTCTGGCTTTTAGTGTCAGTATAGGCGATCGTATTGCCATGAAGAGTTCTCTCCTGGTCAGTCTGGGCGGGATCGCTGTTGCCATTTTAGTCGGTTTCATTCTAACCCTGCCAATGGCTTCTTTATTCCAGCCCGAAAGTATTGAACAGGTCATAAACAGAACATCGCCGCGTTTGCTGGACCTTTTAGCGGCTCTGGCTACCGGACTGGCCGGGGCATTTGCTCTATCCCGTAAGGATGTTTCAGATACCCTGCCCGGAGTGGCTATTGCTGTATCGCTTGTCCCACCCCTGGCAAATGTGGGTATTCTGCTGGCGCTAGGCAGACCGGGATTAGCCCTGGGAAGCTTACTGCTTTTTGCAACCAACTATTTTGCTATTTTATTAACCGGCACCCTGGTCTTCGGCCTGCTCGGTTTTTCCGAAGCAGCATTGCTTGTAAGAACTAACCGGGCAAAACGTAAGGCCGTTGCCATTGCCCTGGCGGCAATGCTGCTGATCACTATTCCGCTTGCCTATACCAGCTATGGTATTATAGTTAATAACACTATTACTGCAAGAATTTACAGTGCAGCAGACAAGTGGCTTGCAGAAAGTGGCTACCGTCTGATAAGCGTCAATGCTGAAACTGCTGATAATACCATATATATGGTTTTGCTCGGAGAGGGAGAAATGCCATCGTTGGATACTTTAATTGAAGAGCTTTCAGGAAATACATTTGGCAAGGAAATTAAACTGGAAACGGTGCAATCTACAGTAAAGTATTTGCCTACGGCAGTTGAGTAAGACCTCACAAATATACTGCAGGAGGGATTAAGTTGGTTGAAGATAAAAGTCAGTTAACAGAGGCCGAGATTGAGACTGTTTTAATGGAAGCACAGGTCGGTTACCTGGCCCTGGCCAGGGACAACCAGCCATACCTGACTCCGTTAAACTTCCTCTATGAAAAGGGCTCGATTTATTTTCACTGCGCCCTGGAGGGGAGGAAAATCGATTACATCAGGTCTAACCCCAGGGTCTGCTTTCAAACCGGGGAAGCAGGGGGACTGATCTCTGGGGATAACCCCTGCAGCCATAATTATAGCTACCAAAGTGTGATCGTTGAAGGGGCGGTAGAGGAAGTGATTGACCCTGCTGAAAAGGAAAACATTTTACGCCTGATCACTGGAAAGTATGCCACGGCACAGATGGCCGCCGGTGTGATCAGCGCCAGCCGTATTACCTCAACGGGGGTTTACAGGATTGTTCCGGAGGGTGTTTCCGGAAAAAGAAACTCCTAAACTGACGGTCCGGAAGGGATTTCATCTTATCACGGCGAACTTGGTAAACGTTGAAAAGGTTGAAAAACTTTATTATATGCCGTGAACAGCCAAGAAAACAACTTAAAGCTGGAGGATGATAAGGTGATCCTGTTAAACCCGAATCAGCACGATCGCAGTTATAAAGATGAAAAGTCTCGCGGAATAATGTTGAAGACGATTGACTTTTTTGAACGGAAAGGCAAGCAGAAACTGAAAGAAGATGACCGCAACCGGGTCTGGTATGATGATTTTTTAGATTTTATCAGGGAAAATGAAATCTTCTATACTTTACTAACTCCTGAAAAATACGGGGAAGAAGGTTGCCGCTGGGACACCTGGCGTAATTGTGAATTTAATGAAATCCTGGCTTTCTACGGTTTGCATTACTGGTATACCTGGCAGGTGTCAATTCTCGGTTTGGGCCCGATCTGGATGGGCA
>CAYTER010000070.1:0-8928 GCA_964436815.1 uncultured Syntrophomonadaceae bacterium | reverse complement strand
CCCCTGTGTTGCCCCTGTGTTGGGGGGCACTATGTTGCTTGTGTTTATTTTAAGGTTGAGCCGCCGTCGACGGCCAGAATCTGGCCGGTGATATAATCAGCCCCTGCTGAACAGAGGAAAAGCGCCGGTTCGACAACATCGCCGGTTTCTGCCAGTCTGCCGGACGGGATAGTCCTGATGATCTCGTCATGCACATCAGGGTTTGACCAGAAAGGAGCGCTAAAGCCTGTTTTTACCATGCAGGGAGCAACTGCATTTACCTGGATATTATCTGCGGCCAGCTCGGCAGCCAGCACTTTAGTTAACATCTCAATCCCTGCTTTGGCAATGCCGTAAACGCCCATTCCAGGAGCAGGGCGGCAGGCAGCTGTAGAAGATATACTCACAATTTTTCCGGAACCCTGTTCTTTCATGATCCTGGCGGCAGCCCGCGAACAGTAGTAAGTGCCACTAAGATTCGATTCTATGATCTTCTGCCAGGTAGCGGATTCTGTATTTACCAGTGAAGGGGTCAGCAGATTCATACCCACGTTATTAATCAGGATATCAAGCCTGCCGAAACAGTTTATAGTTTGCTCAAATAGCTGGTCAACTTCTTCTTCGCGGGCAATATGAGCCTGAACTGTGAGCAGGTTTTCACCACCCTGCAGCTCTTCAGCTGCTTTATCCAGGCCCTCCTGCTTGCGGGCGCAGATTGCCACTTTTGCTCCTTCGCCTAAAAGCCGTCGGGCCAACTCCAACCCGATACCGCGGCTGCCGCCGGTTACAATAACAACTTTTCCGGACAAACCGTAACTAATAGCGCTCATCAATTCACCTCTCTTCTTTTTATCCTCATTATTATTATTCCGACTATAGATTTCTGAGATCAATTAGCTAAGGGGTGTTAAAACTCCTTTATTTAAATGAGGATGATTAATTGGCATGAGTTTAATGCAGGGGGCAATTCAGACAGTTGATCAAATTGTAGTCTAGGGACTACAAAGTCAGCAAAAAGCATAAAATTGTAGTTTGCAAACTACAAAAATTATAAATTAATAAGATTTGTAGGATACAGTCTATAAATATACCTAATCCGAAATATTTAGGCCGTGCAGACTAAAAAGCCAGGTGATTGTTTGGATCACGCGCTGTTCCAGATGCTTTTATAGATTGAAGTTTTTTGGATGCGGCGGACGAAAGCAAAACCTGCCTCCATAAAAATACCCAGCGAAAGGGCAAAAATTACTGTGCCGATGCCCAGCGGGCCGCCCATAAAATAACCGGCAGTTGCCACCACCACTTCCATGATCGTCCTGATCAGTCCTACCCGCAGTCCTGTTGCCCGGGTCAGGGCAAGCATCATGCTGTCACGTGGTCCGGCTCCTAAATTCGGGCTGATATAGAAAGCTACACCGAAACCGAATAACAGTAAGCCGATCAGAAAAAAGATGATCTTCATCATCAGCGTTTCGGGCAGCGGCACATAATCCCAACCGATTACCAGGTCGATAAAAAGCCCGAGAAAGATCATATTGAGGATTGTCCCTATATTGGGACGCACTTTAAAAAAGTAGCTGATCGCAATCAGGATTATGCCGATGATTTGCGTCACCCGGCCGATAGTAAGGCCAATCTGGTTAGCCAGGCCGATATGCAATACGTCCCAGGGGTTCACACCCAGGTCGGCATTAATGAGAATGACGATGCCGTTGGCGATCACAAAAAGGCCGGTAAAAAGAGCCAGATAGCGTAAGATAGTTCTGCGGACTTTTAGTTTACGAGAGTATAACTCCATTGGTTTATTTTCCGACCTCTTTCTTTCTTTTATCTTTTTTCTTCTGTGTCAGACCCTGTTTTCGCTCTTCGCCCTGTCCGGCCTTTTTATTTTTCTTACCCCCGGGCGGTCGGATCAGGCAGTATTTGCCGAACCCAATTAAATCCCTGCGGCCAGTTTTGATCAAAGCTTCGTGCACCAAGCGATAAACTTTAGGGTTGCGAAACTGGATCAATGCACGCTGCATGGCTTTTTCGTGGGCTGTTTTCGGCACGTATACCGGTTGCCCGGTACGGGGATCGAGGCCGGTATAGTACATGCAGGTAGATAAGGTGCCCGGTGTCGGGTAAAAATCCTGGACCTGTTCCGGCATGTGTTCGTGTTTGCGGATAAAAGAAGCCAGTTCAACTGCTGCGTTTAGATCCGATCCCGGATGACTGGACATGAAATAAGGCACCAGGTATTGATCTTTTCCGAGCTTTTGGTTGATCACCTTATACTTCTTCTTAAAAGCCAGGTATGTCTCCCTGCCCGGTTTGCCCATCTTCTCAAGAACTGCAGGAGCTACATGTTCCGGGGCTACCTTTAGCTGCCCGCTGATATGGTACTCGCAGAGTTCTTCAAAAAAGGCAGGATCCGGGTCATAGAGCAGGTAATCGTGGCGGATCCCGGAACGGACAAAAACTTTTTTTACACCCTTAAGTGATCGCAGTTCCCGCAATAGCTGCAGGTAGTCGCTGTGATCAACGGTCAGGTTTCGGCAAGGCTCAGGATAAAGACAATTTTTATCAATACAGGAGCCCTGCTTAGTCTGTTTTTCGCAGGCTTTTTGCCTGAAGTTAGCGGTCGGTCCGCCTACATCATGGATATAACCTTTATAATCAGGATCTTCAATCAGCTTCTTTGCTTCTTCCACTACTGCTTCAATACTCCTGGTTTGAATGCAGCGGCCCTGATGAAAATGTAGGGCACAAAAACTGCAACCCCCGAAACAGCCGCGGCTGCTGGCCAGGCTGAATTTTACCTCGCTTAAAGCCGGAACACCACCTCCTTTTTCATAAACAGGATGATAGCGGCGCGTAAATGGAAGACGGTAGATCTGATCCAGTTCATCGCCGGTTAGCGGTTCGGCCGGTGGGTTCTGGAGCAGGTAACATTCAGGGTAAGGTTCAGCCAGCGCTTTTGCCTGCCGTGGTTCGCTGTTTCTATATTGCATCATAAAACTTTCCGCAAACTTCTGCTTTGAATCTTTTATTTCACTAAAGGATGGCAGCAGCAGTGTTTCTGACGGGTTGGGAAGGTCAGGAACACAAATCACTGTCCCCCGAATGTAAGTGATATCTTTGATCTTGATGCCGTTCTCAAGGGTCTCGGCTACTTCTAGTACCGGCTTTTCTCCCATGCCGTATATCAGGAGGTCTGCCCCTGAATCGATCAGCACTGAGCGCCTGACGCTGTCGGTCCAGTAATCGTAGTGAGCCATTCGCCGCAAACTGGCCTCAATGCCGCCGAGAATTATCGGACTCTGCGGAAAGACCTCCCGCACCTTCTGAGTGTATACGGTTAAAGCCCGGTCCGGGCGCAGACCGGTTATACCACCCGGGCTGTAGGCATCTTGTTTGCGTTTCTTTTTGGCAACAGTATAATGATTCACCAGCGAATCAATATTGCCGGCGCTGATCAAGAAGCCTAACTTCGGTTCTCCAAGCTGAGTAAACTGAACGGGATTCTTCCAGTCCGGCTGGGCGATTATCGCCACCTTAAAACCGTACGCTTCCAGCAGGCGGCTGATAATCGCCACCCCAAAAGAAGGGTGGTCAACATAGGCATCGCCGCTGATCATGATAAAATCAGGCTGCTCCCAGCCGCGGGCCACCATCTCTTCTTTGCTGATCGGTAAAAAGTTGTGTTCCACCCTGCTCATCGTTCCTGTTCATCAAAGATTCAAAGTGATTGTTCTATTCGCCTATTATATCTCAAGTATCCGGCTTCTGCCTCTTCTTTAAGGCAGGTAACCGCAAAAGGGTTAGAGAAATATAATAACCACTCAGCCAGAGATGTTTAGTTAACAAATTACATACTTAAAAGCTACCACCGAGTTTTTTATCTTTAATTCGGAAAGAGTGATCAGATGTTTCCGCTTCAATACGAAGGAGATGTTTTCAGACCGCCCAGCGAGGCCCGCAGCTTAATTTTGCAAACGACAATCGGCTGTTCTCATAACCGCTGCACTTTTTGTGCCATGTATAAAAAGAAAAAATACCGCGCTCGCTCACTGACAGAGATCAACAGTGACATCGTTAAAACAGCAGCCTGTTTCCCCCATACCCGGCGGGTTTTTCTGGCCGATGGCAATGCCCTGGCCATGGCTACTGCTGACCTGGTGGCGGTAATGGATCATTTAAACAAGGCCTTCCCGCTGCTTGAAAGAGTTACCCTCTACGGTAATCCTCAGGATCTGCTCGCTAAAAGCGAGGTCGAGCTAATAGAACTGCGTGATCACCGCCTGAAGATGATCTACTTAGGGGTGGAAAGTGGTAGCGCCGCAGTGCTTGAAGCGGTAAAGAAGGGTGTTACCCCTGCTGATCTGGTTAAAGGCGCCGCAAAGCTGAAAAAGGCCGGTATCCCTCTTTCTGTTACCGTCTTAAATGGCCTGGCCGGGTTAGAGGGCACCGTTGAGCACGCCAGGAGCACAGCGGAAGTGCTCAATGCGATGGATCCAGAGTATATCGGCTTGCTTAGTTTAATCACCGTTTCCGGGACTACCATGCATCGCCGCTTCAAATCAGGGGAGCTGACCGCCTTAAACCCCTGGCAACTGTTGGCAGAGATCAGGATGATGGTTGAAGGGTTTTCCCTTACTAACTCGGTTTTTAGGGCTAATCATGCCTCCAACTACCTGCCGCTAAAAGCCACCCTTTCCCGGGATCAGCAGCAACTGCTCATCGCTCTCGACCGGATTATTGCCGAACGCTCACCTTCATCACTTAAGAATGAATATATGCGGGGACTCTGATGGTCAAGCAGAAAAAAACCAATGCTGTCCGCCTGCTGGACAACTTAAAAATCAATTACCGGTTGCTGGAGTTTGCCGTTGATGAAAACGATTTAAGCGCCATTAAAGCTGCTGACTTGCTGGGCCTGCCGCCGGAACAGGTTTTTAAAACCCTCGTAGCCCGCGGGGATAAAAGCGGGGTTTTGATTGCCTCGATCCCCGGCAATTCTGATCTTGATTTAAAAGCCCTGGCCCGTTTAAGCGGCAATAAGAAAGTTGAACTGGTTCACTTAAAAGAGGTGCAGCAGTTAACCGGCTATATCAGGGGCGCGGTCTCTCCGCTGGGTATCAAAGGCAACTACCCTCGCTTTCTCGACGAAAGCGCTTTCAGCCACCCCCTGATTATCACCAGCGCCGGAGTGCGCGGTCTGCAAATCGAACTTAACCCTCACGACCTGGCCAGGGCGATTAACGCCGCCACCGGTAAAATCTCAGTTATATGATTTATGGAAGATTGGACGCAGATTGATTTTGGCTGAATAATGGTAAAAATAAAAGGAAAACAAAGGATTTGCGCCGTTCAGGTCGAATGAAAATAAATCATTCAGAATCTTAGATTATTCCCACAAGTCTTCTCTGGAGGTTGGTTATGACACAGCGCCTGGATAGCGGTTCTGATAACTTGGAGACACTCAGCTGGCAATACCAGCCCGGCCCCAATTTCAGGGGATTTCCCTGGGATGGGCATAAATTACCCTTTAAATTTACATTTGAAGGTATCTCCGGTAGTTTGGATAAAGGCGGCGATATTATTTTATATCGCCGTGAAACTGAACAGGGAAAACTGGAAAAAACAATCCTGACCGGTAAGGGCAGTATCTATTTTTGCCCTGTCGAGCCTTTTCATCATCCAGCTGACGCCTCTCAACACCTGCTGATTAATTTTGATCAGCCGGTGCTTCTTGAACCGCGAGCTACCAGGAAAATATTTCTCACCTTCCCCATTGAGATTGCCCTGATTCTTGTCCGTAAAGGAGCAGGCGAAACAGTTCTTGATCTATTTAGCCTGCTTCAGCCCAAGTTATCGCTATACGGCACAGTCAAAAACGGACTGGTTTGCCGCTACTGGCAAAGCAATATCCATCAGGAAATCCCTCATCTCAACCCACTTGCCGAAGGGGTCCTGCAGCTTATTATTAATAACAGCGGCAATCGCTGGACCGAAATAAGCAAAGCAGTCTTCAGCGCCCAGGGGATGAAGATTTACTTTGATGCGCAGTTAGTCGCCATGCAGGCCACGATGAAAATCAACAACGAAATTACAGCAGAAACAGCCTTTATTGACGGGCCCTTAAAAAAGGGAATGCGCAAAGCCCCGGAACAATTCAGCGCCAGCCTGCTTAAGTTACCCGGACGCCTGGTGATGGAGGAGGGCTACTAAATGTTTGAGTGGGTTGAAGAGATAGTCTACGGCGCAGTAACCTGGTTTGATCTCTTTACAGCGCTGCTGATTTTCATCGTTGCCCTGGTCTTGTCGAAACTGGTGACGATTCAAGTCAGGCGCGCCCTTAAAGACAAAATGTCACACGATCATCTTGGGTTGCTGAATAAAGTCATATCCTATGCTATTATCGTGATTGCTATTCTCTGGATCCTGCCGATTTTAGGATTTGAGCCTTCCGGGCTGCTGGTTGCCGGCGGTATAGTAGCTGTGGCTATCGGTTTTGCCGGCCAGAGTATTATCGGCAACCTGATTTCCGGCCTCTTTCTGATGGGCGAGCGGCCGATCAAAACCGGCGATCTGGTTGAAATATCAGGAAACCTTGGTACTGTTGAGGATATTCACATTATCTCAACTTCTATCCGCACCTTAGACGGTCTTTTCATTCGAATCCCCAACGAGACAGTGTTTACCTCCAGTATAACCAACTTTTCTGCCAACCCGGTGCGCCGTTTTGAGTTTACGATCGGTATCAGCTATGCCGATGATGCCGATAAGGCAATTAAAGTAATCAGGGATACGGCTGCTGCCCAACCCCTGATTTTAATAAGCCCGCCACCTCAGGTCTATGTCGAAAACTTAGGGGATAGTAGTGTTGATATTATGGCCCGCTTTTGGGCGCCGACCGACAGTTGGTTCGGCGTCCGGATGGAACTGCTCTGGAAGATTAAGAAAGCCATTGAAGCTGAAGGAATAGAGATTCCTTTCCCGCAAAGGGTCATCTGGTCCGGCTCCGGGGAATAATATCATCCATCTGTGTTGCTTGACTTAATGACAATAATTTAATGGATTAGAATTTGATTGTCTAGGGAGGAGAATACAGTGAAAGATCGTTTTATCCTGCTGGTGGAAGATAATCCTGATGATGAGGAACTGACCCTGATCAGCCTGAAAAAAAGCGGGGTGCTGAATAAAGTAAGTGTTGTGCGTGACGGTGAAGAAGCACTGGAATTTCTCTTCGCTGAAGGTGCATATAGCAATCGTGATCCCGCTGATCTCCCGGCGGTAGTTTTGCTTGATCTTAAACTACCCAAATTAGGTGGTTTTGATGTGCTCCATAAGGTTAGAGCTAATCCGTTAACCAGTTGTATACCGGTGGTCATTCTTACCTCATCAAGCGAAGAAGAAGATGTGGTGGCCAGTTATAAATTGGGGGCCAACAGCTTTATTCGTAAACCGGTTGAATTTGACCGTTTTGCTGATGCTGTCCGGCAGTTAGGTCTATACTGGTTGCTATTAAACGAACCACCTGACTTAAATAAATAAAACATTAAAGGTATCTGCTGTTTGGTAAAGGGGGATGCTAATGAGTCAATCATTACGTCTGCTAATTGTTGAAGATTATCCTGATGATGCTGAGCTGATGGTCATGCGCCTGGAAGAGGAAGGTTTTAGTCCTGAATGGCAGAGGGTGGAGACTGAAGCAGAATTTATCAAAGCCCTGGAGACTGAACCGGACTTAATCCTGGCCGACTGGGCACTGCCCCAGTTTAGTGGGATGCGAGCCCTGGAATTACTCAATGAAGTTAATCTGGATATCCCCTTTATCCTGGTATCCGGTTCGGTTGGCGAGGAGGCGGCAATTAATGCCCTGCATCTTGGTGCCAGCGATTATATTTTAAAAGATCGTTCCAAACGGTTGGGTCAGGCGGTGCGTCGCACCCTCGATTCAAGGCGATACCAGAAGGAAAAGGAAGATGCCGAGACAGAACTTAAAAAACGTCTGGTTGAGTTGGAGTCCTTATATAAGATTTCAAACTCTTTGCGTATTGCCGATACCCTCTTCGGTATGCTGAAGATTCTTCTTTACGAAACCCTTAAAGCTTTAAATACCAATGCCGGGGCCATTTGGATTTATCAGGACAGTGTGGGCATACTTCTTGCCGCTGAAACAAGTGGTTGGTATAGCAGTTATAAAGAAGAATGCTTAAAACCAGGTGAAGGAATTGTCGGAAAAGTATACAGTTCCGGTAAACCTTATGTAGCAAAAGACTATCATACCGAAAGCCAGACCAGCAATAAGTTAATGGAAAATGTGCCGCAAGGGTGGGGTGGGGCATGTATACCCATCTATTCTGCCGATAAAGCCCTGGCGGTGATTGATGTATCAGTACCTCACCCGCGCGAAATTACTGAAGAAGATTTAAAATTACTCTATTCAATCAGCGAAATGGCCGGAATTGCCATGCAAAGAATCACCCTCTTTGAAGAGCTGCAGGCTTCTGAAGCAGCGCTGGTGTCAGCCTATGATGAAACAATTCAGGGCTGGGCTAAAGCCCTTGAATTGCGGGATCAGGAAACTGAGGGGCATAGCGAACGAGTTACCGAGCAGGTCATAATCATAGCCAGAAAAATGGGCATCCAGGAGGATAAAATAATCCACATCTATCGTGGTGCCCTGTTGCACGATATCGGTAAGATGGGTATTCCTGATACGATTTTATTAAAACCTGGTCCGTTGGATGATCGCGAGTGGGAAATAATGCGTCAGCATCCCACTTATGCTTACGAACTGCTATCCCCGATATCCTACCTTGAATCCGCACTCAGCATACCGTACTGCCACCATGAGAAGTACGATGGCAGCGGTTATCCCAGGGGACTTGCGGGAGAGGAGATCCCGCTCGAAGCGCGGATATTTGCCGTAATTGATGTCTACGATGCTTTAATCAGCGA
>CAYTER010000069.1:0-8969 GCA_964436815.1 uncultured Syntrophomonadaceae bacterium | reverse complement strand
ATGTTAAAATGGCAAGGATTATACTAATGGAAAAATAGAAAGGATAAGATGAAAATATTTAAGATACTCGGATTAATCTTCTTGGTTATCGGAGTGATAGCAGTGATTTTGATCATTGCCTCTACGATTAACCATAGGTATCAATTGCGACAAGAAGCCAAAATTTTTCCACCTCCGGGCAAAATAGTTGAAGTTAATAACCATAAAATGCATGTATATGCAGATGGTCAGGGGGCCATTACGCTGGTATTTATGTCCGGCCACGGAACAACCGGTCCAGCCCTGGATTTTAAACCGCTATGGAAGAGGTTGATAAATGAATATAGAATTGTAGTGGTAGAAAAAGCCGGGTATGGGTGGAGTGATGTTTCATCCGCGCCAAGGGATATTGCTACTATATTGGATGAAACAAGAAAAGTTCTGAAACTCGCAGGAGAGGAAGGGCCTTATGTGCTTATTCCCCATTCTATGTCAGGTTTGGAGGCCCTGTATTGGGCGCAAATTTATCCTGATGAAGTAATGGCAATTATCGGGCTTGATCCGTCAGTTCCTGATTTTGTTCAGCAATCTATTGAGCTGTCACAAAAAACCACTTTATATCTCATGTATTTTGTATCAAGAATCGGTTTGTCTAGATTTATGGGGCGCTCAGAATTAGAGGGGTTTTTGCCGCTGCTGAAGTCAGTTGATCTTTCGCCCGAGGATAAAGAAAGGTATTTAGCAATGTTTTATAAAAGCGCCTATACAAAAAATATGTTAAAAGAAGTTGAGTATTTGACGGATAATGCAAAAAAGGTAAAAGACAATGATGCCCCAATTCATACGCCGATGTACTTTTTCATATCAAGCGGTGAAGAATTACCGGTAGCTGATTGGAGAGAGTTGTTGACAGATTACGTTTCACAGGTTGATTTCGGACAGTATAAGTATATTGAAAGCGGACATTATGTTCATTATGAACACGCAGATCTGATTGCAGATGAGATTAAAATATTCATTGAAGAACTTAAAGTCCATAATAGGCAAAGGCGAGACCAAGAGCCAATTTCCAACCCTTGTATTGGGAGCTCTCAATCAGAATCATGATCAACAGGACATTTAAAATGCCCATAATAAATAGAGTTAGTTCTGCTGACAGCAGACCAGGTTCCGATTGAAGATCAGGGATGTACGGATCAACAGCCATGGCTCCAAGCATAAAGAATACTATAAACAAAATACAGAGCAACAGGAACCTGCTTGTATAAAACCAGAGAATAGATCGCTTTTTCACTGAAAAACCTCTTTTTAAACTATAACCCCAGGTACCATTTAGCAATCGAGAAATAGATCAACACTCCGGCAATATCGGCAATCGACGTAACCAGAGGACCGCTTGCGGTAGCCGGGTCGATATTAAGTTTACTAAATATAAAAGGGAGGCACATGCCGATAATACTGCCGACCAGTACTACCGCAACCATGGCCAGGGCAACGACAACTGCAACATTTGTTCCACCCCTGAAGTAACCGATTATCGAAACAGTTGCACCCATGAATAAACCCAGGGGTATTGCAACCAGGAATTCTTTTTTAAACAATTTAAACCAGTTTTCAAGACGGACATCACCAGTAGCCATCGATCTGATCATCAGGGTTGCTGACTGTGCACCGGCGTTTCCGGAACTGTCAATCAGGAGTGGTAAAAAGAATACAAGGGTAATTACTGTTTGGATAACTATTTCAAAATGGGCTATACCGGCACCGGAAAAGATGTTGACAAATATTAAGAGCAACAGCCAGGGTAGTCTCCGCTTAATCAAGAAAAAGGGGCCGGCTTCAAGCAGGTTCATGTCAATTTTACCGATAGTAGCCATTTTATGGAAGTCTTCAGTGTTTTCTTCTTCAATTACATCAACAATATCATCAACGGTAATGATCCCAACCAGGCGGCTCTCATTATCAGTTACCGGGATGGCCAACAGGTCGTACTTTTTGATTAAATAGGCAACATCTTCTTTGTCATCATGGGTTTTGGCGTAAATCATTTCCCGGTTCATAATTTCTTCTATTTTGGTTGAAGGCGCCGCAATTACCAGGTCTCTCAAAGATAGGATGCCTTCGAGGTGACGGCTGGCATCGGTGACATAACAGGTATAAATTGTTTCTTTATCGAGGGCTATTTTCCTGATTTTTTCCAAAGCCTGTTCAGCGGTCATTTCTTTCTTTAAATCAACATACTCAATGGTCATCAGGCTTCCGGCCGAATCTTCGGGGTATTTCAGGAATTGGTTAATAAGCTTACGCTCTGTTTCCGGTGAGTTTCTCAGTATTTTCTTTACGATATTTGCCGGAATTTCTTCTAAAAAATCTATTTTATCGTCGAAGTCAAGTTCTTCGAGGATATCATGGAGTTCTTTTTCATTGATTAAAACATATAGCTCTGATTGGCTTTCAGGGGAAAGATAAGCGAAAACATCAGCGGCTGTGCCTTTTGGTAAAAGCCTGAAGACAAGTAGAGTGCTTTTTTCGTCCAGAGCATCGATAAATTCGGCAATATCAGCGATATGACCTTTTAACAGCTCATTTTTCAGCTCAGAAAAATTCTTGTTTTCCAGAAGTTCTTTGATCAATGTTGGATTCATGTTTCAGCCTCCTTAGCCATATTAAACAGGAGGCTTGAAATGGAAGAAAAAGCCTCCTGTCAGGAGACCGTGGGGTTCAATGAGCAGAAAAGCACGGCAGAGGTCTCCTGATCTGTTCTTAACCCGGTACTCCACGTGGGACTGGGACCGCTATCCATGCCTATCACCTCCGGAAAACTAAGCATTTTTCGCACAACCATATTATAATCCTTGAAAATGTATTTGAAAATGAATTTTTAATCGTAGTTTTATTTTTGAACATTGATTGATTGACAGCGCTTGATGGATTAAAATATAATTAGGAAAATATACTGGAGGTAGAACAGGCGGGCGGATATTTCCGCTGCAGTCGGGCCTTTCAGGCAGCAGGTAACTGACAAACCTGTGGGACTTTTTATATATAGTCTTACGGGTTTTTTATATTGATATGAATGGTAAGGAGTATTAATGATGACTCAACATAAATACCAAAAAGGCGAATCGATAACTTTCTACTGTGTTGTTGGGAATTTGATTTTAAGTATCCTTAAGGGTTTGGCTGGCTTTTTTGGTGGCAGCAAAGCGATGATCGCCGATGCTTTCCATTCTGCCTCTGATACTCTGGCTACTATTGTAGTTTTTATCAGTCTTAAGATATCCCGCAAACCGGCGGACAGCAATCATCCATATGGTCACGGTAAGATTGAACCAATGGCTTCCGCTTTTGTAGGCATTTCCCTGCTGGCAGCGGCCGGTTTGATTTTGCGTGATATCATAATTACCATTCTTGAAAATGATATCAGCGCGCCTTCAATCATTGCTCTGGTGGCGGCGGTGGGCTCGATCGTTATTAAAGAAATAATGTTCAGAATTACCTACCAGACAGGAAAAGCTATCAACAGCGAAGCAATGGTTGCCAATGCCTGGGATCACCGTTCAGATGCTTATTCATCCGTGGGTGTCTTTATTGGAATTTTAGGAAGCATCATTGGCACCCGCTATAGCATCGGGTGGCTAAAATATTTAGATCCTTTGGCCGGAGCGATTGTTGCCTTATTAATTTTTAAAATTGCCGTGGAAATAATAATCAAAGCGATCGGTAACCTTATGGATGCCTCGATCGGCGAAGAGGCTATAGCAGAGATCACTGAACTTGCGAAACAAGTTTCAGGCGTGAGGGGTATATCATGGGTGCGGGGCAGAACTATAGGTTCTGAAATCCATATTGATATGGCGGTTCAGGTAGATCCAAACAAAAATGTCAGTGAGGGACATGAGATAGCCAGCTTACTAAAAAAAACATTAAAAAATAATATTTTGCATGTCGAGGAAGTACTGGTTCATGTCAATCCCCAAAGCCAAAAGAATCAATAAACTGAGGTGATGCAGATGGAAGTTAATCGGAAAAACTTGTTTACTCGACTCTTAAAGTTCTGGGCCCTGCATCTTGCGCTTGCGGCGGCAGGAGCGCTTTCCTTATCGCTCGGCGCGTTGGCACAGACTTATATTTCTTCAGAAGCGGGAGCTCCGGTATCTATCGCTGCCGGAATAATAATGACCGGTTTTTATATCTATCTCTTTGCCCGACTTTCTTCTGTAATAATGAAATCCAGGCGAGAAGGATATTTCTTTAGTCTGATAGGAGCATTACCTCTGCTGCTCACTATCCTTGCTGCGGTACTCTACCTGTGGAAAGTACCATACAACACAATTGGCTATGGTTATATTTTGCTGCCAGTGATGCTGCCTTTTATCAGCTGGATTGAACAAGTTTTCCCGTTATTGCCTTATCATATTCTTGCACTTACGGTTCCGATCGCTTTTGCAGGAGCGGTCATTGCCGGTGCATCAAAGAAAGATCAGTGAAGTGCTCTCACTAGTTGCTAATCAAGAAGATTCACCTGATATAGTAAATCGGATTTCAGCGGCTCACGAAACACCTTGGTCTTTAACCTCGTAGCTGAACACTTCACCAATCGGCACGCCGAAGGCATGGGCGATGCGAAAGGCCAGGTCCAGAGACGGGGAGTATTTTCCCGCTTCGATTGAAATGATTGTCTGGCGTGAAACGCCTGCCTTTTCAGCCAGCTGTTGCTGGGTCATCTCCCCGGCAAAGAACCTTAGCGTTCGTATTTTATTGGTGATCTCAATTTTCAAGGCCATATCATATTCCTCTTTTGTAATAATAAAGCTGGGCAAAACCTTCCAGTATGCTGCCGGCGCTAAATGAAATAAAGAGTATGTTAAGCATAATCATTGGTGGGTAACTCAGCACCAAAGCCAGCAGAGACGCAACAAAGCCTATCCCGGCAATGATGAAGCCAATTCTAAGTGATTTAAGCTCAATCAGTTTATCCATTTCATCTTCAACCATTTCAAGCTGGATTTTCTTTTCGATTTCCTGATCGTCACAACTGCCATTTTTAATATTTTCCGTTATAGCGATACCGATTGAAAGCAGAATATGGAAAATAATCTGGATTACTATAGCTACAGCGATACCGACCCCGATGAAGATAAGCATTATCTGCGCCCAGGCTTTTAGATCATCCGGGGCCAGGAGACCGGAATGATAGCGACCAAGAACATAAAAGAGGTAAACCGCTAAAACTATCACACCTGTAATGATGCTGGTAACTGTTCGTTTAATTTGATAAGCCATCAACAACACATCCTTTCGAAAGTCATATCTTTAGTACATATAGTAATATTTAATTTACATAATGTCAAGTATATTTTACACGTTAAAAGATCTTTATTAATAAAAGGTTTATTGATGAGGAACATTGAATGAATAGCCGGTACAAGCAGTTGAATGCGCAAAGCTATTTGAAAGGATAGTTTGTGATGCGTGCCAGGCAGTTAAAAATAATCCTTTAAATATATATTTCGTATAAGGAGAAGTAAATGGAAATATCAGCAGAAAAACAAAAAGTATTGTTCGGGGTGTTGAAAAGCCGGTTTGAAGCCAATATGCTTCGTCACCCGGATCTAAAATGGAATGAAGTTGAGGCAAAGCTGCAATCCAACCCGGGGAAGCTGTGGTCACTAAGTGAAATGGAAAGGACCGGCGGTGAACCGGATGTTGTTGGTCTGGATAAGAATGCTGGCGAATTTATTTTTTATGACTGTTCGAAAGAAAGCCCTTCAGGGCGCAGGAACCTTTGTTATGATCGTGAAGCTCTCGAGGCGAGGAAAGAAAACAAGCCGGAAAACAGTGTTCTTGATGTCGCTGAGGCCATGGGTATCAAACTTTTAAATGAAGAAAAATACAGGTTCCTGCAGAAACTAGATAAGTTCGACACTAAAACTTCGAGCTGGATCAAAACACCTGCTGATATCAGGAAATTAGGCGGAGCTATTTTTGCAGATTTCCGCTACGGCCAGGTTTTCGTTTATCACAACAGTGCAGGTTCTTACTATTCTTCCAGAGGATTTCGTGGTTCGCTGAGGGTCTAGCAAGGGGTTTCAGTACTGTCTGGAAATTAAATCCATAAAAAAACCTCTTGTAAAAAATTGATCCATATGCTATTATAATTAAACCAGGTTCTGAGAGACAGTTAGGCAAACCAGGTTCAGTTCGAAGGGAAAAGACCGGAAGAAGAAAGAGGCGCAAGCCTTGATTGGATGACGGAGGTATCCAGTCGAACCGAGCAGTTGCAAGTGACCGGAGTGGAAAGGCGAAGTAAAGGGTAAAACCGGAACTGAACTGGGAAGCGTCGGTAAACCGCAACACAGGGCTTATCAGAAACCGTTCGGAGGCTGAAGAAAACGTCTGTAGGGGCGAGTGAAAACAGCCGTCGATGTCCGGGCTGAAGAGAAGTTCTGAGGGTTAACCGCAGGTCTGTTGGGACCTGGTTTTATTATGTACAAACCACAGAAGCAAGATAAGCCCTAAAGATTAACTATCAAGCTCACCGCAACAAATAATCACCGCAACAATTA
The DNA here is from genome assembly GCA_964436815.1 of uncultured Syntrophomonadaceae bacterium. GTDB lineage: Bacteria > Bacillota > Dethiobacteria > DTU022 > DTU022 > UBA993. The sequence continues at coordinate 2,421 of CAYTER010000069.1, read as the reverse complement.
ATCAGGTTGACAAGTCTTCTGGTTTAGCTTATTTTATAATTGAACAAATAAACAATTTGTTCAATAGTTTGGGATAAAGGAATTCCTGCTAATGACAGAACGCCTGCCGGAAGTCTTAACTGCCTCTTTAAAATGTTTTGCCCGCTATGGATACAAGAAAACAACTATGGAAGAGATTGCCCGTGAACTGGGGCTTACGAAAGGGGCTCTTTACAGCTATGCCCGCAATAAAAAAGATCTATATCAGAAGGCTGTTGCCCAGGCCCTGACCAACTGGCAGGTTAGAGTTCTGGAGGCGGTTGAGGAAGCCGCTACTCCCGAAGAAAAGTTTATGGCTCTCAGTTTTAAAGCCTTTAACTACCTGGCAGCAGATCATGATTTGCGAAAGATCTTAATCAATGACCCTGAAATTTTCCCCATGTTTCCTAAAGATGACCCATTTTTTGCCATCAATGAGAACTCAAGAAACATGCTGCGCGCCGTTCTTGATCAGGGAATTAAGAGCGGGGTATTCAGGCCGCTTGATCTTGAAAGCGCAACCTGGTTGCTTTTCTCCATCTACAAAATGTTCATTATCGACACTTACGTAGTGTCAGATCGGGAGGCGACTGAAAAACTCTTCAAAAATGCTGTTGACCTGGTTTTATATGGCCTGCTCCGTCAAGGAAGAGCCTAACTCATCTGGAGGTGTTTAAATGTCCGGTAAACCGCGTTACCTGAGCCCTGAATGGAAAGAACAGGTAGAAAAGCTGCTTAGAAGTGAGCTGACCCCGGAGAAAATGAACCATATCACTTCATCGATGTCCAACATCTATATAAATTGCCCGGACGGAAAGGAACGCTATATGTATTTTGGTTTTGAAGATGGCAAGCTGGACCGTTTCCTGGTTGATGTAGGTCAGCCGCCGGAAGCTGAATTTAAAATTACCGGCGATTATGAAGTTTTTGCGAAAATCTCGAGGGCAGAGATGAATGCCCAGGTTGGCTTGATGAGCGGCAAGTTGAAATTAAAAGGCAATATGGTCAAAGCGCTAAAGTTGGCATCGATTGCTGATCGCCTGAATAAAGTTATCGCCAAAGTAGAGGCAGAATTTTAAAGGGGAGGTTTGACCAATGACTAACAGCGATCCTTATTATATTGATTTTCCAGCCCGGATTAAAAACATCCAGGCCGAAATGGCCAGGGAAGGCTTAGATGCTTATTTAGGCTCAAGGCTGCGAACTCTTTCCTGGACCCTTGATGCCTTCTGCCCCTGGCGCAGCTATGTAGTTATTCCCCGTGAAGGGCTACCAATAGCTTTTACGTTTGTCATTGATGCTGCCAGGGTTGGCGATGATAGTTGGCTCGATGAAGACAATGTCAGGGGCTATGCTCCCATGGGTGGTCAGGATCAGATTACCCAGATTGCTGATTATATCATTGAAGACCTTAAGGCTGGCAAGGGCAAAATCGGCTATGAAACCGGTTTATCCAATTATTTGCCTGAGGGTAATCTGACGCAGTATGAATACGAAGCTTTTAAAGCAGCCTTGCCTGATGCAACCTTCGTTAATGCTCACCATATTATTGACCAGCTATCCTTGATCAAGGATGAAGGTACAATTAACCGTTTCCGGGAAGCTTCCCGCCAGGTTGATACTGGCCATAAGGCGGTCTATGAAGCGCTGATCGATGGTGGCTTCAAAAAACTAACCGAGACAGAAGTAGCCGGGATTGCCGCTTTGGCAATGCGCCAGGAAGGCAGCGAGTGGGAATGGTCTTTTACCGGTGGCAATGAAATAGCCAGTGGTTATCGTACCGGCTATACCGGCGGAGCTTGTACCCCTCCGGGCAGGCGCAAGCTTGCAGCCGGGGAACCGCTAATGGTTGATTTACATGCCATGTTTAAACTGGGGCTCGGTGATCATTCAGTCAATTACCTGCTTTCACCGGTCAGCGACCGCCAGTGGTGGCATGCCAACAATTTTATAAATATCGTCAAGAAAACGCATCAAACCTACCGGGCCGGGATTACTCCTTCGGGGTTGGCGGCTGAGATGCTTGCCTATGCCGATGACAACGGTTTTGCCGATTACATGGTGCCCGGTTTTGAGCACGGCATCGGATTGATGGGCGATGAGTGGCGGATCGGCAAGCATGACGGTCCTATACCCTACTGGACCGATCCATTCCATGTTTACCAGGAAAACGAGATGCTAATCTGTGCCATGCAGTACGCCTGCGAAGAAGATAAGATTGGCTTTCGCTATGAAGGGCCGATAGTGATTAAGAAAGACGGCATTGAGCTTTTACCCAAGCATCCGCTGGAAATTATCGAAATAAAGTAGCCGAACAACCATAGGCGCCCGTTAATCTTAATGCATGAGCTTAACGGGCGCCTTTAATTTTAGATAATATATTTATACAGAGCATGACAGCCC
>CAYTER010000068.1:0-9144 GCA_964436815.1 uncultured Syntrophomonadaceae bacterium | reverse complement strand
TCGCTCAGCTTGTTTTTGTTCCCACCGCGGACAAATTCGGCGGAGGCATCAATAAAGAGGGTTTTGTTGTCCTTCTTGCTTTTTTTGAGCACGATAATACAGGTGGCGATCGTTGTGCCGAAGAACAGATCGGGCGGAAGCTGGATTACGGTATCAATATAGTTATTATCCACCAGGTATTTACGGATCTTCTGCTCGGCGCCTCCGCGATAGAGCACACCAGGGAATTCTACAATCGCTGCTGTGCCACTGGTGGAAAGCCAGGCGAGCATGTGCATGGTAAAAGCCAGGTCGGCCTTACTTTTTGGCGCCAATACGCCAGCGGGTGAAAAGCGCGGATCGTTGATCAGCAGTGGGTTGCTGTCACCTTCCCACCTGATAGAATAGGGTGGATTGGAAACTATCGCATCAAAAGGCTCATCATCCCAGTGCTGGGGATCAGTCAGGGTATCGCCGTGGGCGATATCAAAGTGATTGTAGTTGAGGCGGTGCAAAAACATGTTAATCCGGCAGAGGTTATAAATCGTGAGGTTGATTTCCTGTCCAAAGAAGCCCTGGCGGACTTTTTCTTTGCCGAGAACCTTGATAAATTTGAGCAGCAGCGAACCGGAACCGCAGGCCGGGTCATAGACCTTGTTTACTTCTTTTTTCCCCACCGTGGTAATCTCGGCCAGAAGCTCACTTACTTCCTGCGGAGTGAAGAATTCCCCACCGGACTTGCCGGCATTGGCAGCATACATAGTCATCAGAAACTCATAGGCATCGCCGAAAGCGTCAATGGTATGATCATGATAGTTGCCCAGCTTCAGGCCACCGATGGCCTCCAGCAGTTTCACCAGCTTCTGGTTCCGCTTTTCTACCGTGGGTCCAAGCTTGTTGGAATTAACATCTAGATCGTCAAATAAACCTTTAAGATCATCTTCGCTGTCAGAACCCTTGGCTGAACTTTCAATGTTCCGAAACACCGCAGCCAATGTTTCATTGAGGTTGGCATCATGGCGCGCTTTGGCGCGGACATTGAGAAAAAGCTCGCTGGGCAGGATGTAAAACCCTTTTTCCTTAACAGTATCTACCCGTCCAAATTCCGCCTGCTCATCTGCAAGTTTGGCGTAATCAAAATCTTTATTGCCGCTGCGCTGCTCATCTTCATTAATATAAGTGGTCAGGTTTTCACTGATGAAACGGTAAAAAAGCATCCCCAAAACATACTGTTTAAAGTCCCAGCCGTCCACACTGCCGCGCAGATCGTTGGCAATCTGCCAGATGGCTCTATGTAGTTCAGCTCTTTCTTGTTCTTTGTTGTTGTTGTTATTATTATTTGCCATAGCCATTCTCCAATTAAGCTGTTATTTTTCTTCGCCGCTGTCGAAAGCAATTACTAAAAGTGATGGATCAGACAGAATTACCTTCGCCATAAAAAAAACAGCTCCTGCATATTTGGGGAATAACCCGAAATGGAAATAATCAATTAGCAGATACGGGAATATTTTGTAGGGGATTACTCGATTGGAACAAGAAAGAGAATTACGGCCACAACAAAACAGACACTGCCGGCAATAAGCAGGAGGTCGCGGTCACGAATGGCGGCCGCCAGATAAAAAAGCCCGCAAACAAGAAATAAGATCCAGGCTGCCGTATGCAGCTGCTTCTTCTTCAACCTATTCCACCGTTACACTTTTAGCCAGATTCCGCGGTTTGTCAACCGAATGGCCACGTTCCACCGCCGCATAATAGGCAATCAGCTGAGTCGGCACGGCGCTTAATACCGGGGCCAGCAGGTCATTGACCGGCGGCAAATAGAAAATTGAATCAACCTGATTGGCTACTTCGTCAAAACCTTCCTGGGTAATGGCAAAAACAGCGCCACCCCGGGCATTAACCTCCTGGATATTGCTTAAGGTTTTATCCAGCACCGCTCTCTGGGTGGCCAGGGCAATAACCGGTATGCCTTCGACAATCAGGGCCAGCGGGCCATGTTTTAACTCGCCTGCTGCATAAGCTTCAGCATGAATATAGGAGATCTCTTTCAGTTTAAGAGCCCCTTCCATGGCCACAGGGTAGTCGAGATTACGACCGACAAAAAAGGCGCTTTCCCAGCCGGCCAGGTGCCGGCAGTATTTATTAAGCCTGGCGGTGCTCTCTTCAGCCAAAACTGCTCTGATCTGGGCGGGAAGAGCGGTAAGCCCGTTGATCAGCTCATGCGTTACCTGCTGGTCCAGGCTGCCGCGTATGTCTCCTAAATAGATAGCCAGCAGGTAGAGCGCTACCAGCTGGGTCAGATAGGCCTTGGTTGAAGCCACTGCTATTTCCGGTCCGGCCCAGGTATAAAAAAGATGATCTGCTTCCCGTGATACCGAACTGCCAACCACGTTGGTAATAGCCAGAACTTTTAAGCCTTTCTGGCGGGCCAGGCGCAGGGCAGCCAGGGTGTCTGCAGTTTCACCGGATTGACTGATGACAATCACCAGCTGGTTCTGTTTCAGAAGCGGATTCCGGTAACGAAACTCCGAGGCCACATCAACCTCAACTGGAATGCCGGCCAGCGATTCAATGACCATTTTACCGACCAAACCGGCGTGATAAGCCGTACCGCAGGCAATAATGTATATTTTTTCAATCGCAGATATCTCTTCCGGGGTCAACCCAAGATCAGCCAGTTTTACCTTACCCTTTTCATGGTCGATTCGCTGGCGCATTGTTTCCCGGACGGCATCGGGCTGTTCCATGATCTCTTTCAACATAAAGTGATCAAACCCACCCTTTTCTGCCGCTTCGAGATCCCAGGTTACCTTAAAAATATCACGCTCAACTGCTGCTCCGTCGGCTGTAACTATTTCAATCTTATCGGCTGTAACTGCAGCAAATTCACCATCTTCGAGGATCTTCGTCTTGCGGGTGTGTTCCAGCAGGGCAGTGATATCGGAAGCAATCATATTTTCTCCTTCACCCAAACCGATTACCAGGGGGCTGGACTGCCGGGTGCAAACCAGTTTTCCGGGTTCACGGGAGGAAAGAGCTACTATCGTATAAGAACCGGCTACCCGGGTCATTGCTTCGCGCATGGCTTCTAAAAGATCGCCTTTATAATATTCTTCGATCAGGTGAGCAAGCACTTCTGTATCCGTTTCTGAAATGAACCTGTGGCCTTTTTCTTCAGAAAGCCACTGTCTTAACTCCTGGTGGTTCTCAATAATCCCGTTATGGATCAGGGCTATTTCCTCTCCACAGCTGCAGTGGGGGTGCGCATTGATATCGGTCGGTCGGCCGTGGGTAGCCCAGCGGGTGTGACCGATGCCAACAGTAACCTCAGAAAGATCATCATTTAAGGTGGCCTCCAGATCGGAAACGGAACCTGCTTTCTTGGCTACATAAAGTTTGCCTCCCTGCTGTAAAGCCAGTCCTGCCGAATCATAACCCCGATATTCCAGCTTTTTTAGACCTTCAATCAACAGGGCAGTTGCTGCCCTGCTTCCGGTATATCCTACTATGCCACACATCTCTAAAACCCCCAGTCAGCCCAAACAGCATCAAAGATTTTCAGTTGCTATTTGCGGACGATCATGTAACAGGGGAGGCTGCAACGCTCCTCCCCTCAATAACTATAATGATTATCATCTTTCCCGTCAACATGAAGCGCATTCAGGTGCTCTCTTTAATCAAGCCTGTTCAACAGCAATAAGCTCCGCCAGTGAGCGGGCGTATGTTTCAAGTTTTTCTTCAGGCAGCGGCGCCTCAATCATCACCCTGATTTTTGGCTCAGTCCCTGAGGGGCGAACCAGAATCCGACCGTGCTTGCCCAATTCCTGCTCCACCTTTTGAATGGCTGATTTAATTCGTTCATTTTCAGCCCATCCTTCTTTGGTGCCTACCTTCTGATTGACTAAAACCTGCGGTAGCCTTTCTAAGATGGAAGCCATCTCGGAAAGCGTTTTACCTTCCTGCTTAAGGACTTTGAGCAGCTGCAAAGCGGTCAGCAGCCCATCACCGGTAGTGGCGTAGTCGGAAAAAATGACATGCCCCGATTGCTCACCACCCAGGTTATAACCGCCCTCGATCATCTTTTCCAGCACGTAACGATCGCCCACTTTTGTCCTGAGGATCGTGATTCCGTTTTTTTCAGCAAGGATATCGAGTCCACCGTTGCTCATCACCGTAGCTACAACAGTATTTTTGCTGAGCAAACCTTTCTTCGCCATGTCAATAGCACAAATTGCCATAATAGCATCACCGTCAACAACACTGCCTTTTTCATCGACAGCAATCAACCGGTCAGCGTCACCGTCGAAAGCGAGTCCTAAAGCGGCACTATTCTCGATTACTGCCCGTTCCAAATCGGTAGTATCGGTCGCTCCGCATTTAACATTGATCAGGCTGCCATCCGGTTCATCGTGCAGCGCCGTTACCGATGCGCCTAGCGACTCAAGCACCTGACCGGCTATCCGGCATACCGCGCCGTGAGCGCAGTCGATCACCACTTTTAAACCGTCTAAGTAAACAGTGCTGCTTTTCAGGTGGTAAAGATAGCGTTCCAACGCTTCGGGGTCCATCCCGGCCTGCCCCAGGGAAGCCCCGACAGGGCGGGGCAGTTCATCGCTCCCCTGAAAATATACCGCTTCAATTTCCTCTTCCAGGACATCGGGCAGTTTAAAACCCCTACCGTCAAAGATTTTAAGGCCGTTGTCTTCGATCGGGTTATGCGAAGCAGAAATCACCACTCCCGCTGCCGCCCCAAGTTCTTTGGTCAGATAAGCCACCGCCGGGGTTGAGACAACACCCAGCAAGCTGACATCCCCACCGGCAGAAGTGATTCCGGCAATCAGCGAGCCTTCAAGCATCGGTCCTGATAACCGGGTATCTCTGCCAATAATAAAAAGGGGGCTTTCCGCTTCCCTTCCAAGCTTCCAGGCAGCAATGCGCCCAATCCTGAAAGCCAACTCCGGGGTTAAATCACGGTTTGCTACCCCCCTGATTCCATCGGTTCCAAATAATTTGCCCAAATGCAGTCCTCCTTTTAGATCGGATGTTTTCGTTTCAGGGTTGAACTAAATTCTTCGGTTGCTTCAGGGTCGACTACCCTTTCAAATTCCAGCCTCACGGTAACCAGGTTAGGCTCAATAGCTACCCCAATCACCGGTATACCTTCCTGATCGTAGGCTAACGGGGCCATTTCGACAGATTCAAATAGCCGCATTGCACTTAAGTCAATCAGCATCCTGACCTGATCAACCTTGCCGAATATCTGTTCCGGAGCGCCAACTAAAACTGTCTCCGGTAAAACAGTATAACTGATCAGTTCCCAGCCTTCTGCAGGCTCGCCAATAAAATCAATTTCTACAGTAAAATCATTACTGAAATATTCTTCAATGACGATTCTGACCTGCTCCGGCTCGATCAGAACCAGGCTCAAGCCCCGTGGGGGACTGCCCTGGACCCTGACCAGGTGAGTGCCCGGTTCTTTACCGCTCAAATCGACAAAAGCATCAATTTCCTGGATCGGTAAATCCTCAAATGCTTCAGGTAAGCCTTCGAGGGTAATATCAACCGAAGCCGACATCTCAGTGATTACATAGTCCTGATTAAGGTTTTCCACCCGGATCGGCACATCCTGCCATACTTTTAAGGCCGGAGTTGACCTGGTGATTTTATCGCCCGTTACAAACAGCCAGAGGATCAAAGCCAGAAATATGGACAGGACCTTGGCAAAATTGTTGCTGCGCAGGAATTTTTCCATGGTTAGCGGTTATTCCTCCAGGTTTTAAAGCTAAAGCCTTCACTGCGCTCCGGAGAGCATAGTTCCGAGAGCATTAATTGCAGTTTCTTTTCATCAAGGTAACGGGTCAGGACTCCGTCATGGGCAATGGATATAGTGCCCGTTTCCTCTGAAACAATGATGGCGACTGCATCTGACTGCTCGGTTATCCCGATTCCGGCCCGGTGCCTGGTTCCCAGCTCCTTGCCCAGGTTGGGATCCTCGGTAAGCGGCAAATAGCAGCCGGCAGCCACAATCTGGTTGCCCTGGATAACGACAGCCCCGTCATGAAGCGGGCTGCGGGGGAAGAATATGTTGACCAGGAGCTCGGCAGTAACAACCCCTTCGACCGGAATGCCGGTATCAACCCAGTCTTTCAGGCCTGTCGAGCGTTCGATTACAATCAACGCGCCGATCCTTTTCTTGACCAGTACTGCGATGGCCTTGGACAGCTCATCTAACATATTGTCAAAATCCTGGGTATTCAAACTCCAGTACGAGGATTTAAAAATTTTACCCCGGCCAAGATGTTCCAGAGCCCGGCGTAACTCCGGCTGAAAAACAATTGGAATGGCAATTAAACCGACAGTCATGGTCTGACGCAAGGTCCAGTGCAAAGTATCGAAACCAGCCTGATCGCTTAAGACCATAGCCAGCAGCAAGACAAAGAGCCCTTTGACCAACTGCTCCGCCCGGGTCCCGCGAATAATTAAGATTAGGCGGTAAAAAACATACGACATGATAACAATATCAACTATATCGCGCCACTCAACATTTAATTGTAATACTGCTGCGACTATGCGTTCCCAGATGGCCAATGTCTTACAATTCCTCTACCTTTATTTTGTAATCAATGACGATTGATCTATAACATTTTTTATTTCTCTTAAAAGAATAAAAAAACCTTCAACGATCTAAAAAAGTTGAAGCTCAGGCTTCCGGCAGGATGATACTGATCCGGTTCCCGCAGTTATTACAGCTGTTCTGCTTTAAACCCACGAGCTTAGCCCGGTAGCCGCTCCTGCTAACCAGGAGGTTGCCGCAATGGGGGCAGCTAGTGTCGCTTGATCCGGGAAGTTCAATATTGCCAAGATAGACATAGTGCAGGTGTCTGCGGGCAATCTCTGCGCTCCTGATCATTACTTCTTCATCCGTGGGCGGAAGATCAAGCTTGTACTGGGGGAAATACCGTGAATAATGTAAAGGTATATCCTGATCGAGGCTGCTCAGCCAGCTTGCCAGGGCTTCCTGCTCCTCCGGCTGATCATTTAATGTAGGAATCAGCAGGCAGGTAATCTCAACATGGCATTCTTTGACGGCTGCCTCTACTGTTCTCAGAACCGGATCCCTCCGGCCGCGGCAGTGCTTTTGATAAAACTGATCGGTAAAGCCCTTGATGTCGATATTCATGGCATCGATATAGGGCAACAGTTCAGCCAGCGGTTCAGGATTAATAAAACCATTGGTGACTAAGACATTCCGGTAACCGCGGGCGTTTAAAAGCCGGGCTGTATCAAGGACATATTCATACCAGATCAGCGGTTCGTTGTAAGTGTAAGCAACACCTAATACCTGATCCGGGCCGCCTTCTTTTTCAAGCAGGGCCAGAATAGCTGCCGGCTCCGTTACCTGGGCCCCTTCGTCAGCGGTACCGCGGGCCAGGGTCCAGTTTTGACAGAACGAGCAAAAGAGATTGCAACCGTAAGTGCCAAGCGATAGAATGGATTGTCCCGGGTAAAAGTGGTAAAGCGGCTTTTTTTCAACCGGATCCCAGTGGATGGCGGCAATTAAGCCATAGCTATCGGCAAAAAGTTTGCTCTCACGAACTGTACGCACCCCGCAGATTCCACTTTTCCCTTCCCCGATCAGGCAAAGGTGGGGGCAGAGGCGGCAACGGATCTTGCTTTCTTCTATTTGATAATAAAGGGCTTCCTTCATTTTTTTCACCCGGGCTGTTTCATTTCTCCTTGTAACGAGTAACGGTAAAGCGAAATAGTTCCAATGGTTCTCCAGGTCTGATACCGGCTTTACGCGAGGCGATCTCAACCTGCTGATCAACAGTGTTTACTCCTTCGAGGTCAGGCAGCAATAATCCGCTTCTAGCCCCGCTGCGCACCAAAACCCCGTATTTTTCAGGATCAAGTTCGGCTTTGCTGTCGACCGGTTCCAGCGGGCTTAATACGTCTACTGAAATATCCAGGGCAGCAAGTTCATCTTCACTGAGCGGCGGAAAACGTGGATCCTGCAGGGCGGCACTGATCGCATTGGCAGCGATCTCATCGGCCAGGTTTGAACGAACCGGCTCGATTGTGCCAATACATCCGCGTAAATGGCCTCCTTTTTTCAATGAAACAAAGGCCCCGGCTTTTCGGGAAAATTCCGGTGCATTCCACTCGGGCGACAAAGCTGACCGGCCTGTATTAAAATATTCTTCAAGGGTTTTTCGGGCAAAACCGGCAGGATTAAAGCTCACCGCTTTTTCAGGATAGAGGGCTGCAACCAGGTATCCGACACCAAAAGGGCCTTCATAAGAAATTATTTCACTCTTAAATTCAACACCGTCAAGCATGCCAAGGGCAATTAAAAAAGAACGCAGACCACATTCGCCGGCATCTTCAACCAGCTGCGGGTCAAAATTGACAATATCTTCAACCTGGCCTTTACGAAAGAGCTCAATCAGCAGATGATCATACTCTGCTCCACGCTTGCTGTAACCGGCCGGAGCCCCGGGAATCAGGCGATGCGAAAGGTCTCCGCTGGCCAGCACCACGTAAGGCAGGCCGCGCTTGTCCGCTGCCCTTTTCAGGACTTTCCCGAACTGATAAAGCTCTCTGAAACTGTTAAAACCAAAAGTCAGGTGCAGCCCCGGCAAATTGACGCCTGCCTGCTTCAGGTAATAAAGCGGAACCATGACCCCGTGATCCAGTTCCATCCGGCTAAATGATGAATGTTCTGCTTTGTCGAGGAAGACCGGCTTTAGTCTTTCGTTTAAGGTTTCTTCCCTGAGCAGTTCGATCAATTTGCGGTCAGTTCTGAACTCCAGCCTGATTTCGGGAAACCCGAACTGGGCAAAACTGCCTTCCAGTTGATCAGCTGAGAGAACTGCCGGCCCTTCACGAAACACCGTCCCATGAGGGGTAATAAAAATGATCAGCTCCGGGTTTACCGTTTTGATCTTGCTGCTGAGGAGCTTCATGCCTTCAACGGTACTAGTTACCTGTTTGAGCTCACCGCGTCCGATAGCGGGAATAATGAGCGGTGGATGAGGAGAAATGCCAATAAGTCTAAGCACAGTGGCCACCTGCCTTTAATCCGGGGGGTACTGGCGGATATCTAGAGTATAACAGAGGTCTGCCCGGCAAACAATTAAAAATACCTGCTTTCTTGAATATGCT
>CAYTER010000067.1:0-9449 GCA_964436815.1 uncultured Syntrophomonadaceae bacterium | reverse complement strand
GTAATATCCAGCGAGCCGGACGCAGCCTTACTTACCTGAGCGGCATCCGGTTGAACATCTAACCTGCAACGGGTTCTAGGGACGGTTCTCCTGATGCGGTTTTTACCCTGCTAATCATGATGTCAATGTGAAGTGAGAACCGTCCCTATAACCCGTCCGTATTATGCCCGGATCGATTTGATATAATCTGTCAATAACTTATCCAACTCATGATCAATTAACATCTCAGGGGCATCAGCCAAACGTTTCTTCCAGGCTTTATTGGCTTTAACAAGGATACTTTCATCTTTTTCTTTCCATTCGCTGTACGTGTGCCAATCAGAGATGCTTGGTTCCCACAGCTCTTTATAATGCTTAAATGTCTCTTCGTGGGTAAAATATGATCCGCTATGCCCTAACTCCATGATCAGATCTAATGACATCGCTTCTGCAGAGGTATCGATTCCTTCGGCAATCTTAAGAACCCTGCTGATTAATTCTTCATCAATAATGAATTTTTCATAGGAGATAGTCATAATTGATTCCAAAACACCGTGACACTCATGTAAAATATTTGGCCGGGATAAAATTCCGAGAGCCAAATTCTGCATAGTTTCATAACCTGCCTGAACGTCAACGTCTTTTGAGTCGGTCATACCGGTCATCAACCTTGAAGGTAAATGATAGAATTCGTTAGCCATTTGTATCCCGGCAATATCGATTAACATCATCTCCGGTGCGCCGGTAACATAGTTGCCGCGTTTCATAAAGGCGGTGGAAGAGCTGGGGCACATGACAAAAGCATTCCCCGGGTTTACCAGCTGCGTTAATACCAGCGCAGCCAAAATTTCTGTATTCTGCAATACTATAGTGCCAAAAATATTGATTGGTCCGGAGACTCCTGCCATAATACAGGGCAAGCTCATGACAGCCTGTCCCTTTTTTGCATATTGAACCATACTGTTGGAAGTATCAGTGCCGTAAGCAAGGGGGCTCAAAGGGTTAACACTAACCGCCAGGCATACATTTTCCGAAAAAGTTTTTTCTCCGATCGAAATCTCCATCATCTTCAAATTTTCCTGAACATGTTCCTTGCTTTCGCAAATACCGATAACAGGTTTGTCCGTATGTTTTATTGTTTCATAAAGCATGTAAAGATGTTTTTCATTAACACCAACATCACTGATCTGTATCGGTGTTGCTCCCACTACTGTGGGTAGAAAGCTTGATTGATGCAACTTTTGAAAGTTGGCGTAATCTTCCCTGGTGCCGGGCCATCTTCCGCGATCGATGCTCTGGGCGAATACACAACCGACATTAGGCTCAACTACAAAGCCTTCTCCGAGTAGTACAGACTGCTGGTCATTTCGGGCTGCCCATTTAAAATTTGCAGGTGTCTTTTCCAAGGATTCTTCTACGATTTTCGGCGGAATAAAAACAGTTCTATCGGCAATTTTAATACCGTTGTTTTTGAAAATATCAAGAGCATCCTGGCTGTCAAACCTGACTCCCGTTTCCTGGAGTATTCTGAGCGAAGCATCATGTATCTTCTGGTAATCCTCATTTGCAATAACCCGCATCGTCGGTAGAAATCTCATTTAAGCTGCCTCCTCGGATATAACTTATTTCTATTGACTGCAGATCAGTTTAATGATAACCAGCAGCAACTAATATTTGGGCGAATGTAAGTGACTACTGAAATGGATTTATTCCATTTTATAAGATTGCCTAATCATTACAAATGGCATAATGTACAATATTTCGCTGAAATGAGAGCATAATGTAAGTATCGGAAGGTCAAGAGCCTGGCCGAAGGTTCATCTGTAAGATGAATTCCTGTAATTCCCGGTTATTCTTCAAAACTATTTTCAGTTATCCCTAATCGCTTGTGTCTCAGGTATTCCAAGCCATACAGCGCTATCTCGATACAAAGCCTTTTTTCCGGCGTATCGAGCATGTCACTGCCTAATAGCTCCTTTATAGTATCGATGCGTTGGTATAAAGACTGACGGGCGATCAGGAGATGCTCCGCGGTTTCTTTTTTATGATATTTGCAATCGCGTAAAGCAGATAAGGTTGAAAGTAAATTGCTGTCAGTCTTTTTGTATTTAATTATCGGTCCGAGATATTCCGCGACATACTCTTCAAGGTTGGAGTGGTGCTCAATCAACAGTATTATCCGGTAAATGTGCAGATCATCGTAATAAATACAATTCATGTCATCAAGCTTATACCTTAAATTAAGGGCTTCCTGCGCATTAAGAAAGCTTAGCTTTAATTGATCTAAAGCCTGATAGCGTTTACCGATTGATATGGTATAGTTTCTTGTTTCTTCTTCAAATCGATCAGAAGACAGCATAATGTCAATATTTGCAAGAGCGTTGTTTAGCCTTGCTCTCCATGTTTTACTGTCCTGGGTGTCGGTTAAAGCGAACGATAAGCGGTGATCAGTAATAGCCCAAAATAAATAGAAACCCTGCTGTTCTAAAAATGATCTGATGATCGAGATGCCCTTAAACAGGGAATCTGTTTTTTGAATTTGGCTAATCGGTTTATTAGAAAAATTGATCAAACAAGCGACGCAGCCGGTTGGCTGAATATGGTGCTCTGCTTCTTGCACGTACTGCATAATTTCATTTAATTTCAAACGTCCGGAAATCCATTTCGATACCCAGTTTTCCTTTACTTGCCGCTCTTTTTCCCTGATTAAAAAATTTACCTGCATATCCTGGTTGAGGATGCTCGTAAATTTCTCCAAAAATAATGAATCCAATTTTCCAAGTTCCCGTTTCGGAGAATATACAGCGAGGTAGGCTAAATCATGATTATAAGCCTTTATCCGATAATAAGCATTGTGTAAGCCATAAGATTTTTTTGCCGGGTTTGAATTTGAAAAAAAGTCATCAATTTCATCGCGAATAGATTTTTGCTCATGTTTCTCAACATTTGGGATAAAAATTGATTTACCTCTAACCGGGATATAGGCGAGCTTAACATCTAATTTTTTGTGAAGAAAGTAAAAAAGATCTTCAACCTCATGAGGTTTGATGGTTATTGCATTCAGCTCATTAATAAATACTTCTTGCTCCAGGTAAAGTTTATAGTCAGCATTAATAATCAAGGCGTGAATGTCTCGAATAAGATCAATGTACCGGCATTCATGGTTTTCCGGAAAAGCGATAACCGGGAGACTACCTTGATCGGCCACTTCAATAATCGCTTTCGGAATATCCTTGATGCTGCTGAAGAAATTAAACTTACTGCCTAATTGAATGCAGAGAGCCGCAGCGCCGGCTTCAATCAGCTGCTTTACATAAAAATGCACATCCCCGATTTCTTTCCAGCCGGCTCCTGTGGTCAGGATGAAGTCATTGCCGTTTATATATTCACGGCAATTTGTTACCTCCATTACATGTGACCAGGCTACATTATTACGCAATCCCCTTTTACCGGCAATAACAACAGAATATTTAAATTGAGGGAGCTTAAGCAGTGCTTCAACCGTAATTAATTTATTTTCATCCATGGCACTTCCTCCGCGAAGGAAAAATTTCCGGCAATAAACTGGTAATTTATAACTACCATGCCAGAAAATATTTTGCTCCAGCCTAATTATAAAACAAACAGTGGAAAAATTACACCTGTTAAAGTTCTGGTCAAAATTTAAGGCGTTTTGAGCAGCGTTGAAAATTGGTTGACGAAATGCCTAAAAGGCTCCTTGAAAAAATACATTATGACAGTTGTATCAAACCTTCTGTCAACTATAATTTGATTTAATTAAGCTCCCCGCTAGCTTATAAACTTTCCTAAAAGGGGGATGATGTCTGAAGTATTAACACCAGGCAGTATTTATTTTTGAAAGGAGGAGATTCTCAAGGTGGCAGATTTTGAAGCACTGGCAGGAGCGATTATCGAGTGTAACGCAGCATTAGCGGGCGAACTGACCCAGAAGCTGGTGAACGAAGGGGTAAAGCCCTCCGAGATTATTAACCAGGGCCTGATTAGCGGAATGAACGTGGTTGGAGACCGTTTTAAAAAAGGCGACATGTATGTCCCTGAAGTGATGATGGCGGCGAAAGCGATGCACGCCGGGATGAACATTGTTAAGCCTTTGCTGCTGGAAGGTGAAAGTTCTACAACGGGCAAGGTAATAGTTGGCACAGTAGCTGGAGATTTACACGATATCGGCAAGAACCTGGTTGGCATGATGATGGAATCGGGCGGTATGGAAGTAGTGGATTTGGGCGTTGATGTAACGCCGGAGCAATTTGCTGCTGCAGTACGTGAGCACAAGCCAAACGTCATTGGTTTAAGCGCGCTTTTAACCACCACTATGCTCTCGATGAAAGACACCATTGAAGTATTAAAAGAACAGGGTTTAAGAGATTCTGTCAAGGTGATTATTGGCGGAGCGCCTGTAACACAGGACTTTGCCGATGAGATTGGGGCGGACGGCTGGGCGCCGGATGCGGCTTCAGCCAAGGATCTGGCCCAGAAATTATGTTGATAAAGCTCTTAAATGCTGCCTGCGGGTAGCATTTTTGCTTATCAGCGGAAAGGAGTGATGTTTTATGAATATCGGACAAAGGGCCGGCTATAAGTCAATTGAAGGTATGTCTCTGAATCTGTTTTCCGACGATGAGTTATTCGAAATTCATTGTGCTACCTTGCAGGTTTTAAATGAGACCGGTGTCAGGGTTTTGGCCAAAGATGCCCAGGAGATTTTTGAAGGCGGCGGTTGCCGTGTAGATAAGAAAAGCAATATCGTCAAAATACCGCCACATGTAGTAGAAGAAGCGATTCAATCGGCTCCTAGCACTTTTGTCGTCGGGGGTATTGATCCGGAAGAAGATTTTATGCTCCGGGCAGGCAGTACCATTTCCTTTACAAATTTTGGCGAAGGGGTTGAAATAATTGACCTGGAAACCAGGGAAAGGAGGCAGACGACGAAGCAGGATGTTGCCGATGTAACCCGCATGTGTACGGCCATGGACCAGGTCAGCTTTCTTGAGCGGCCGGTCGGCGCAAACGATGTCCCCGGCGCGGTGCAGGTAATTCACAATGCCGAAGCAATCTTTAACAATACCACCAAGCACAGTTTTATCGGCTCCGGTAATGACTACAATTGCCGCAAGATTTTAGAACTGGCCTACACGGTTGCCGGCGGGAAAGACAAGTTCTTTGAAAAACCGATTTATAGCGCAACGATCTGCCCAAACAGTCCGCTGCTGCTCAATCCGGATGTTACCGGTGTTATCATTGAAGCAGCCAGGGGTGGGGCGCCCTGCCTGTTTGTCGACATGTGTATGTCAGGCGCCACAGCGCCGGTTACCATGGCCGGAGCAATGGTCATGCAAAACTCAGAACTCTTGGCCAGCATCGTATTGGCGCAGCTGACCCGGAAAGGTCACCCGGTTATCTATGGCACATCCTCTCTCGGGTTCGACTTAAGACATACCACATCGCCTGTTGGTTCACCGCCGCTGGCTCTCTTTAGCGCGGCCACAGCCAAATTGGCCCAGTATTACCTGCTGCCCAGCTGGGCAGCCGGTGGTTAGTCAGATAGCCATATTCCCGACGCCCAGGCCGCGCATGAGACCACTTTAACCGGGCTGACCGCGGCGTTAGCCGGAATAAATATCATTTACGGGTTAGGGATGCTGGCACAGGGTATCACTTTTGATTATGCACAACTGCTCATCGACAATGAAATAGCAAGAATGATTAAGGAAGTTGTCGGTGGCATAACGGTTAACAAGGAAACTCTGGCTTTGGAAGTAATCCATGCGGTAGGTGCCGCTGGGGAATTCGTAAGCCATGAGCATACCTACAGCCGTTTCAGGGACTTAGCTTCACAGAACAAGTTGATTTATCGCGGAACGCGCGATGCCTGGCAGCGTGCGGGCTCTAAGGATATCACGACCAGGGCCTACGAAGAAGCCAAAGAGGTCTTTGACACTTTTAAAGTAAAACCGCTGCCGGATGATGTTGTTAAAAAGATGCGCGGAATTGTCAATGAAGCAGAAGAGCATTACAATGTGAAGCTAAGCACAAAATAAGGTTAGCGTTAGGTTTATTGCATTTGGTTGTTTTATAATTAAATATCAGGAGGAGTTATTTGTGAATAACAATAAGTCATCAATAGATCCCCAGATATTCTGGCCTGCTTTAGTTGTTGTTTTGGCCATTTGTATCCCGGCAGCAGCAAATCCCGAAGCAGCAGGGGCTTTCCTCAATACCATTCTGGCTTTTATCACCGGAAAATTTGGCTGGCTCTATCTGATCTTCGGGCTTGGTTCAGTACTGTTCCTGCTGTGGCTTTCCTTAAGCAAATATGGGAAGATTGTTTTAGGCGATCCCAAGGAAGGACCCGAATTCTCAAATTTCAGCTGGATTGCCATGCTCTTTTGCGCTGGAATCGGTTCAAGCCTGATCTACTGGTCGGTTATTGAACCAATTTACTACATCTCCGGACCTCCTTTTGGGATTGAACCGGGTTCGCTTAAAGCGATTGAATGGGCTTCAGTCTATGGTCCATTTCACTGGGGCATCACTCCCTGGGCGATTTATTGCTTGCCCGCCGTACCGATTGCTTACAGCATCTATGTGCGCAAGCAGAACCATGTCAGGGTTAGCACTGCCAGCATTGGAGCGCTTGGCGAAAAGCATGCCAGCTCCTTCCTGGGCAAGGCAATGGATGTTTTCGTGATGTTCGGGCTTATCGGTGGGGTAGCCACCACCATGGGCTTGGGGACCCCGATGGTTTCGGCCTTGATCTCAACAATCTTAAATATCCCCGAGTCAATGACTTTAAACGTTGTTATCGTGCTAATCTGGACAGCATTATTCAGCGCCAGTGTTTACCGCGGCTTAACCAAGGGTATTAAAATCCTCAGTGACATTAACGTCTATCTAGCCTTATTCCTGGCTGCCTTTGTTCTGCTGGTCGGTCCCACTGCTTTTATTTTCAATAACTTTACCAATGCGCTGATGCTGCAATTCCAAAACTTCATCGCCATGAGTCTTTGGACAGACCCGGTTGCTCAGGGCGGTTTTCCACAGGGCTGGACAGTTTTCTACTGGGCCTGGTGGTTGGCCTATGCTCCCTTTATGGGCCTCTTCGTGGCCCGGATCTCCAAGGGGCGTACAATTCGTCAGGTTATCTTAGGCGAAGTTGTCTGGGGTTCACTTGGCTGCTGGCTCTATTTCATGGTTTTAGGCGGCTACTCAGTAAATCTTGAGCTGGCCGGTGGTCAAATGTCTCAATTGATGGGTGAAGTAGGGGCGCCGATGGCCATTGCCATGATCTTAAATTCATTGCCCTTAAGCAAAATCATCGTGCCTCTCTTTGTGATTCTGCAGTTCATTTTCCTGGCAACTACTCTTGATTCATCGGCCTGGGTTCTTTCTTCCATTACCACAAAAGAGCTGTCCGGTGATCAGGAACCGGCTCGCTGGAACAGGCTGGTCTGGGCATTTGTCCTTTCAGGCTCAGCAGTCACGTTGATGATTATCGGTGGATTGCAGGCATTGCAAACCAGTTCGATTGTTGCTTCGCTCCCGCTGATTATTATCTTAACGGTCCTGGTAGTTGGGTTCATGAAACATATCCGGGAAGATTATGAAGCAGCATTTGCCCCTGAGGGCTACAAGCCGGTTCTCTATGATAAAGGAGTCCGTATCTAGTAACTGATCAATAAAGAAGCATTAGAAAATCAGTTAATCTGCTGTGTAATGCTAAGATTACTGTCAAAGTGGGATCTTTAATTCAGGGAAGGCTTGCCTTCCCTGAATTGCCATTCGAAGAATGATCGGCCAGAAATTTATTTTAAGCAGATCTTACTTTTAGTGATTTTAGTATAATCAAGTATATTATTGTCGCATGCTGAATACTTGGAGGGTATTTATGATGGTAGCTCGCAGTCTTTCAAAGCTTAGAGTGCTTGAAGTTGAAGATCTTGAAAAAATCCATGCCGCATCTGTCAGGGTTCTGAACGAAGTGGGCATGGTTTTTAAAAGCCAAACAGCTTTAGATATTTTTAAACAGCATGGCGCAAAGGTTTCAGGATCGACGGTTTATTTAACCAAAGAAATGATTGAAGAAGCCTTAGGAAAATGTCCCAGGGAAATTAAGTGGAGAGCCCGAAACGAAAAGTATTCGATTGAAGTCGGGAGTGCAGTATATGCGCAGGCGGGCGGGGGATCCGTTAACATCCAGGATACCGATCAGGGAAGACGGCTGGCTAAGCTAAGCGACTTCATAAACATTCAAAAATTGTATCAATCCAGCGATGTTATTAATATTGCCGGCTTTTCGCCGGTTGACCCAAGTGATATAGCATCGGATAAAAAACATCTCTTCATGCAATATGAGATTCTTAAAAACACAGATAAACCGATCCACGGCCATGTCTGCGGCGGAAAGCAGGCCGGTCAAATGCTCGATATGGCCAAAATAGCTTTTGGTGAAGATGACCTCTTTGAAAAACACCAGGTGATGGGTCTGTCTATAAATACCCTTACACCTCTTGGCTTCGGAGAAGATCAGCTGGATACGCTGATGGCCTATGTCAAACGCAATCAGATTATCATCGCCGCGCCAATGGCTATCGGTGGCGCAAGCGCCCCCTTAAGCCATGTTGGGATCACGGTCCTGGTTAATGCTGAAATATTGGCGATGATCACCCTGATTCAGCTGATCAATCCCGGCAACCCCGTTATTATGGCTCCGTCATCGTCATTTGCCGATATGCGCACCGGATCATATTCCTCGGGGATACCGGATGGGATGCTGCATCTTGTAACCCAAATCCAACTGGTACGCGAATTCTATAAATTACCGACCCGTGTTTTGTGCGGCTCCTGCGATTCTAAAGTCGTCGATGCCCAGGCGGGCTATGAAACCATGCAGGATATAATGATTGCCGTTCTTGCCGGCGCTGATATCATAGCCCATGTCAGTGGAGTGCTTGACGGCATCATGACTATCTCATATGAGAAAATGATCATTGACGAAGAGCTGGTCAGACGGGCGATCTATCTTGCCACCCGGAAGGTTGAAGTTACGGATCAGTCGCTTTCAGTCGATATAATCAAAGAGGTTGGCCCCGGGGGCACTTTCCTGACCCACCAGAGCGTTTTTGAGAACTGCCGCGGCTATCTTTTCAATCCAACCATTTCAGACTGGCAGAATTACGCAGAGTGGAAAAATGCCGGCAGTCAGGATATTCTGGTCAGGGCGAACAAGATGTTCAAGGAACGACTGACCAATGCTCCTGAAAGCTTGCTTGACAGTGCTGTTCAGGCAGATTTAAAAGCTTATATCGAAAAATGTTAATTTGATTTTACACGAAGTTTTGGACCCTTTATAACTTAAGGGTGCGGCCGTGGCCGCACCCTTAAAGATCTTCAAGCATTAACGATCCTCAGTTACCTTTCTTTAAAGCATTTACAGCGTCTTGTCCGCCAGA
>CAYTER010000066.1:0-9561 GCA_964436815.1 uncultured Syntrophomonadaceae bacterium | reverse complement strand
AATCGCCAGGACTTTTAGTGTTTTTGCCGTCGATACCCTTGAATACTTACAGCGTAATGGAAGAATTGGCAAAGCAGCATCGCTGATCGGATCGCTTTTACAAATCCGGCCGATTTTATATGCAGATCCGGATGGCATGGTTGCTCCCTACGACAAAGTCCGCGGCCGCTCACAAATTATTCCCAGCCTGGTTTCAGCAGCCCTGAAAAATGTCTCTCCCGAACAACCGGTAAATCTTTCCGTTGTCCATTCCTGGAATGAGGATGGAGCCCGCGAGCTGTTAAGCAGTTTAGAAGAACACTACCAGGTTGTTGATTTGCATATCGGCATGGTTGGACCGGCTATCGGAGCCCATATCGGGCCTGGAGCAGTCGGTTTGATGATTCAACCGTCATTTGACGCACTCCTAAATAGTTAAATTTCATACAGTCCAAAAGATTGGGAGCTGCTCCTTAAGAGCAAGATATTAGCAAAAATATTGACATATATTTTAATTTTCCTTACAATAAGAGCAGCAAGATTACTAACGCAGAGGAGGAGCAAAATGGAGAGTGTTTATAAGGTAGTCGACATTATCGGCACCAGTGACAAGTCATGGGAAGAAGCCGCTAAGATCGCTGTAACTACGGCGTCTAAAACCCTTCGCGATTTAAGGGTAGCCGAGGTAAAACGGATGGATATGAAGATTGAAGAAGGAAAGCTGATCTACCGAGTCAAAATGAACGTTTCATTCAAGTACGAAGATTAAGAACTAAATTTTTAAAAGATTAATCGACGGTGGCGTTTAAAACGCCACTTTTTTTGCAATCGGATCGATTACTTTTTGTTGCAGACGACCAGGTGTTCTGATAAAATAAATCTATATGCGGATAAAAAACCATTTTGGCGGAGCTAACTAGATGAAACCTGCAGAATTTGGCCAGTTGGTTAAGGAACTGCGCAAAAGCACCAGCGATCCCCTGGGCAACCAGTGGACTCGCGAATCCCTCAGCAAGTATATTCACCTGAGCGTTGATCAGCTCGGGCGTCTGGAGCGGGGAGAACGAAAGTATTATGATCATCAGACGTTAAATCTCTTAGCGGATGCTTTTAAATTAACCACCGTTGAAAAAAAAGAGTTCCTGATCACCGCTGCGGGAATATCGGACGCAGAATTCACCTATAATGCCAGCCCTGATGAACAGCTAAATGACCTGATTAATGTAGCTGGTAGTGTCTTGCCGCCTGCTTTTATTGTTGATGCCTTTAATGATCTCGTTGCCATTAATCAGACTTACAAAAACCTTTTCATGATTACCGATGAAATAATCGGCTATGCCAGGCAGCTTAAAACCGGCTTTAATCTTTTATATTATTTATATTCAGCCGACCTTGGCTTCAAAGATTTACTTGGTCCAAGCTGGAAAAAAATCGCCCTGATCCAAATCCATCAGTTTCGACGAACCTCCTTTCGCTTTAGACATGAAAAATATTATAAAATTTTGCTTCAGGAACTTTTCAAAGAACCGCAATTTGATATTGACTGGTATTCCAGTAACCGTTTATGCCCTGAACACTGTGTAGAATATGAATATTTTAATTTTGAACACCCGGCATTCGGCCTGTTATCTTTCATCGGCACGGAAACAAATGTCAATACCGCCCATGGAGAATTGCATTTAGTAATTTATCATGCTACTGACGGTCCAACAACCCTTACCTTCAACCAGCTGGCTGGCCCTAATAAAGTTTCACCAACCCTGTTAGCCAATTGGCCGGAAAAACCGGTATAATTTTTTTATCGATCAAATCATTCTCACAATAATCCTATAGGTTCAGCTGTTTTGACAAAGAGCAACGCAAAGTTTAAAATACAGCTATAAATTACCATTATTACTATTGTACTGCTGTGAATAATTAGGGGAGGTATGACCCGTTGCATCTGTCCACAAAAGTTCGCTATGCCGCCAGGGCGATGATTGATCTGGCTATGCATTACAAAAATGAGCCAATTCAACTGAACGATATTGCCTGCAGCCAGAACATATCCGTCAAATACTTAGAACAGATTATGGCTCCGCTCAGGGCCAGGGGTTTTGTCCGCACGCAAAAAGGTAGTAAGGGTGGTTATCACCTGGCGATTAACCCGGACAAGATCACCCTTTATGACATTGTTGAAAGTATAGAAGGTTCAATCGCACCGGTTAGTTGTGTCGATGATGCAGACTCATGTGACCGGTTTGACAAATGTGTAACCCGCTCAGTCTGGACTGGTATGAAAGAAGCGGTAAAGAAGGAACTGCAATCGAAAAGTCTGGCCGAGTTGGCCTTCGAACAGGAAAAACTGACCGGAAAAATCTAACAAATTTTTTTATTCTCTGATATGGGTTTTATAGCCCTTTTGATCCAGTAGTTTTTGAGCTTTCTGCCGGTTTTCTTTATTCCGGAATCCGAGACGCAGGCTGCCTCCTGATAGCTCCCGCACGTGGATAATTTCAATGGCATCAATATTAATCTGTTCTTCACTAAGCAGTCCGGTAACCCGGGCAATTGCTCCCGGTGTGTCTTTCAGCAGAACAACCATTTCATGAATTTCAGGCAAAATACCCCGACCTCTGTGTGGGATGGAGCCACGATACTCCTGTGCTCTCTGTAAATACTCATGAACGGCATCGCCATTTTGTTCAGTTAAATATTTTTCAATGGTATCAAGACTTTTTCTGAAAACTTTCAGGGCTGAAAGCAGTGACCAGCGGTTACTGATACAGATATCACGCCAGACCTCCGGGTTTCCGAGGGCAATCCTGGTGCTATCCCTGAAGCCACCGGCCGCTAGAGTGTGAATCAACTCTGCATCGCCGGCATCGGCAACGCTCTGGACCAGGGCGGCTGCAGTCAGGTGTGGCAGGTGGCTGACCAGGGCAACAACCCGGTCGTGGCTTAAAGGATCAAGCACTATCGGTTCAGCTCCTGCATCAGCAAGCATCTGGCATAGTTTATCAAGAATTTCTCTTGGGGTGTCCGGTTCAGGAGTTAAAACATAAATTGCATTTTCCAGTAGAGCAGCTTCAGAACCACTAATTCCACTTTCTTCAGATCCGGCCATAGGATGACCGCCTATATAATAAACTGACGGAGGGAGCAACTGTTCAACCGCAGCCATGATCGCTCCTTTAGTGCTGCCCACATCGGTGATCAGGGCTCCCGGCTTAACAGCCGGAATAATCTCTTTTAAAATTTCAAGTGTCTTCAGAACCGGGACAGCCAATATAATCAGGTCAGCTTCTCTAACCGCCGCAATTGCCGAAGGCACAGCCAGATCTGCTGCTCCTCTTTCCACGGCTTCCTGTCCGGCATCTGGATCAAGATCATAACAACTTATCGCGCCAATCAGGTTATTTTCGCGCAGGGCGAGAGCAATACTACCGCCGATTAAACCGGCCCCGATTAAGGCAACTTGATCAAAGTATTGATCTTTCTCAGATGATCCGCCCGACACTGAGGGCCACCCCTTTCAGCTCGTGGATCAAGTCTTTAAATTGTAAAGGAGTTAGTGATTGAGGCCCATCGGATAGGGCTTCCTGAGGGTTGGGGTGAACTTCGATCATCAGACCATCGGCCCCGGCAGCCAGGGCGGCCTTGCTCATTGCCGGTACCAACCCAGAGAGCCCTGTCCCATGACTCGGATCGACAATCACCGGCAGATGACTGAGCTGTTTTACGAGCGGGACAGCGCTTAAGTCAAGGGTGTTTCTTGTATAAGGTTCGAACGTTCTGATCCCCCGCTCACAGAGGATTACATCATAGTTCCCTCCGGATAGTATATATTCGGCCGCCATCAACCATTCTTCGATCGTCGCAGAAAGACCCCGCTTTAAAAGGACCGGTTTCCTGATGCGGCCAAGTTCCCGCAGTAAAAAATAATTCTGCATATTTCGCGCCCCGACCTGAACTATATCGGCACAGTCCGCAACCTCATCAACAGTAAATTGATCCATAACTTCAGTTACGATCAATAAACCGGTTTCATTTCGCACCCGGTTAAGATACTCCAGTCCTTGCTGTTCAAGACCCTGAAAGCTGTAAGGCGAAGTACGCGGTTTAAATGCCCCTGCCCTTAAAACCCTGGCGCCAGCTGCTTTTACCGCTTCGGCAGCTTGCATGAGCTGTTCTTCGTCTTCAATAGCACAGGGGCCGGCCATAACCACAAGCTCGGCAGCACCGATGCTCAGATCACCGATCTTGACCACGGTATTTTCAGGATGAAATTCACGGCCGGCCAACTTGAAAGGCCGCGATATAAAAACTACCTTTTCGACCTCAGGCATAGCTTCCATCGCCTGGGCGACCTCTTCCCGGCGTTCGCCAATTACACCAATTACTGTGCGGTTCTCACCGGTTGAAAGGTGTACTCCGTAACCCATTTTTTTCAGTTTTCCGGTAATCCGGGCAATCTCTTCTTCTCCGGCTCCCGGGTTCATAACTACAATCATCTGCTTAGCTCCTCATTTAGATCGTGCTGAAGGGCTTACGGGGTTGAAAACGACCATGCCCGATTTTACCCACATGTTTACCGCTGTCAAAAACCAGGCTGCCGCGGGAGAATACTTTCTCAGGCACTCCCTTTCCGCTGAAACCTTCATAGGGATTATAATCAACATTTTGATGCTGTCCGGCCTGAGTGATCGTAAAAAACTCCTCCGGATCAAAAATTACCAGGTCGGCATCGCTGCCGACGGCAACTGTTCCTTTCTGCGGATATAGCCCAAATAGGCGGGCCGGTGCAGTGCTAACCAGATCGACAAACTTATTGATGCTAATCCGATCTTCAAGTACCCCGCCGGCAAACATTAGCTGAAATCTTGTTTCAACACCCGGTGCCCCGTTAGGAATCAACGTATAATTGTCGCGCCCAAGGTCTTTCTGTCCTGTAAAATTAAATGAACAATGATCGGAAGCCACCACTTGCAGCGTTCCTGAAGACAGGCCACACCAGAGGAACTCCTCATTGCCCGGTTCTCTTAAAGGTGGCGACATCACATACTTGGCCCCGCCAAATTCAGGCTCCTTGTAACGCTCCAGGTTAAGGAAAAGATACTGAGGGCAGGTTTCAGCATAAATAGGCAACCCATGCAGCCGTGCATCAGCAACCCGTCCCAGTGCTCCGGCGTCACTTAAATGCACGATGTAAGCAGGTGCTCCGCTCAATTCAACCATGGTTATAAACCGGTTTACTGCCTCATCTTCAGCCTGCGGCGGACGGCTCAAAGCGTGATAGAGCGGCTCGATCTTTCCGGCGGCAATCATTTCCTTGCATAATAGATCGATCACATCGCCATTTTCTGCATGAACCAGGACTAAACCGCCTGAATCCCCAGACTGCTTCAATACTTTGAGCAGCGTTGCATCGTCTACCTGAAAAACCCCTTTGTAAGCCATAAACACTTTAAATGAAGGGTATCCTTTTTTAATCAGAGAAGGCATTTCAGCCAGAACCTGATCATTTAAATCTGTAACAGCCACATGAAATCCATAATCAATCGCACATTTTCCCTCAGCTTTTTTGTGCCATGCATCCAGGGCTTCTCCCAAAGATTTGCCAGGAGTCTGTAGAGCGTAATCGACAATACAGGTAGTACCCCCTGCTGCAGCAGCAATGGTTCCGGAAGTAAAATCGTCAGCTGTTACAGTGCCGCCAAAAGGCATCTCCAGGTGCGTATGAACATCAATCGCCCCGGGAAAAACCAATTTACCCTTGGCATCATAAATCTGATCTGCAGAAGCTTGGGCATTTGCTTCAATAGCAACAATCTTTTCATCCTCAATCAAAATGTCGGCCCGATAGCTGTCAGAAGCGGTAATAATATGGCCATGCTTGATTAAAGTGCGCATCCTGAAACCCTCCATCTTATAAATTTTATTTACAGGACAAAATTTTCCCACGACATTCCGGCTACCGGTCGCGGTAAAATTGCCAGGTGTTTCTGGCTATTGATTGATTAAAAGCTCGGCAATCTGAATCGAATTTGTTGCGGCTCCTTTACGGATATTATCTGAAACCACCCACAGGTTCAAGCCATGCTGAACTGAGAAGTCCGTCCTGATCCGGCCCACATAAACAGCGTCTTGGTCTTCTGCGTCAAGAGGCATGGGATACTCCAGTTTTTCCGGATTATCCAAGACTATAACCCCCGGCGCATCGCTAAGGAGATCTCGAGCCTGATCTGCTGTAAGCTGCGTTTCAAATTCGGCATTGACAGCAATGGAATGGCTTGTTATAACAGGGACCCTTACTGTTGTAACTGTAACCGGCAGCTTGGGCAGCCCCATGATTTTTCTGGTCTCGTTAACCATTTTGGTTTCTTCTTTACAATAACCTTCTTCCGTAAAAACATCGATTTGCGGAACAAGGTTAAAAATCAGCTGATAATTTTTCATTGCCCCTTTGTGCGGAATTCTCTCCGCTTTAACAGCTTCTCCTGTTAAAACAGCCCTGCATTGCTCCATAAGTTCGTCAACCGCCTCTTTACCGGCTCCGGAGACGGCCTGATAGGTTGCTGCCACAACTCTTTTAAGCGGAGCAACCTTTTGCAGGGGTTGAAGAGCTACAACCATCTGGATTGTAGAACAATTGGGGTTGGCAATAATACCTTTATGAGTAAATGCACTATGCGGATTAACCTCGGGGACAACTAACGGTACTTCGGTATCCATCCGGAATGCGTTGCTGTTGTCAATTACAATAGAGCCATGCTTTACTGCTTCAGGTGAAAAATCCTTGCTGATCGCTTCTCCGGCGCTGAAAAATGCAAAATCGATCCCTTTAAAAGAATCAGCCTTCAGTTCTTCAACTGTATAAACGCTCCCGCCGGCTTTAATCTTCTGATCAGCCGAGCGCGAGGAAGCCAATAGTTTAAGCTGTTTGAAGGGGAACTTCCTTTCAACTAAAACCTCAACCATTTTTTGTCCGACCATCCCGGTCGCGCCAACTACTGCTACATTGTACTGTTTTGTCATCCTTCTTCCTCCGTCATTGATATTCTGCAATCATTCACTTTTTAATTGCCACAGTCGGGTTTATCTTGGATCAGACCGGTTATAACTGGTTTATATTTTGGGTTATGCTTTACTTTCCTGTCCCAGGTTCGGATTAAGAGAAATACCAGCGCCATTAGAAACAGGCCTGCCAAGGCGGCAAAAAGTTCGTGATTAATCGTAACCTGAAGACGATCGGCCAACGGCAAACCAAATATTATACCGGCCAGCAGGGCAGCTAAGGGCACCAGGTAGAGCATAAATGAGATAAAGAGGATTTGCACGTCGTCAGTTTCGAGGATTACCCGCTGTCCCTGCTTCGCCTGAATCGGGTTGAGAGCTTCAACGCTCAGATCGCGTCTGGACGCACCGCTGAGAATACCACAGCGGCCACACTTTTCGCAGGTTAAATGCCGTTGCAGGTTAACTGTAGCAGTTTCGCCTGCCGTTTCGGTTATCAGTCCATACTGCTCCATTACCTGAGCCCCCTCGAAAAACAGAGTAAACCTTTACTATTGTTAAACAATCTTAGCACAATGCGTATATACCGACAAGCAAGAAAATCCTTTTGTTTTTAAATAAAAGAGACAGTGAAATTAATTCCACTGTCCCGATTAGTTAGACTTGATTGTTGTTTTTAAATTTTAAGCGAACGCTTCCGGTAGCTCTTTAAGCACGGAATAACTGAAAACCGGACCGTCTTTGCATACATACATACCCTGGGCGTTACAGCGACCGCATTTACCGATACCACATTTCATCCTGTTTTCAAGGGTGGTATAGATCTGCTCGTCAGTGAATCCTAATTTTTTTAAATTCTCAAGAACAAAACGGATCATGATCGGCGGGCCGCAGGTTACAGCAATAGTGTTTTCTGGAGAAGGATTAAGGTCGAGAAGCATCTGCGGGACAAACCCTACATTATGCCCCCATCCATCTTCTTCGATATCAATGGTCAGGTGGCAGGAAAGATCGTCACATTTGCTCATCTCCTCAAACTCGCCCTTAAAACAGAGATCCCCTGATGAACGCGCTCCATAGATCATCGTTAATCCGGCATACTTATCCCGATTTGCTTTAACATATTCAACAATCGGGCGCAAAGGCGCCTGGCCGATGCCACCACCGATAGTGAGGATTTTTTTACCCTGCCAATCGTCCACCGGGAAACTGTTGCCGTAAGGCCCGCGCACAGTAATTTTGTCGCCTGTTTCAAGCTTATGCAATGCCTGGGTTACCTTACCCATCTTCATCACCGAAAATCTTAAGAATTTCCCTTCAGTCGGTGAGCAGGAGATTGATATCATACTTTCGCCTTCACCAAGCACGCCAATCATGGCGCATTGCCCGGGCTTATGGTTCCAGCTGTCTCGTACCGCAGGATCGTCAAAAACTACTTTGAAGGTTTTTATGCAGCGATCGCCGCCTGTTTCATGCCAGCTATCCTCTATGGTTGCCGTAAAGGGGATATAAGGGTTTTCAGCGGTCATTACAGCGCCTCCTTCACCTGTCTTAAGATTTCAACAATGTCGATATTGACAGGACAAAGGTTAATACACCGCCCGCAGCCCACACAGGCGATAACATCAAATTTATCGACATAGTAGTTGTATTTGTGGTTAATACGGTTCCTGGTCCGCTCGCGGCGAGTCGGCCGAGGATTATGTCCTGAAGTATGTAAAGTGTATTCTTCAAACATGCAGGAATCCCACATCCGGCAGCGCCTGCCTTCGAAACCTTCCACTTCATCCTGGATATCGAAACAATGGCAGGTCGGACAAAGATAAGTGCAAGTTCCACAACCGATACAGGACGCCGAGACTTTTTCCCAAAGCGGATCTTCCCACAGGCCGGACAATCCTTCCGGAATACCTTCATGATCAACAGTACGCTTGATTTTAGTCTTTGCCGCAGCCATCAGTTTGTCCTTTGTCTTGGTTGCATCAGCGCCGGAATCAGTGAGCATTTCCTCTGTTCCACTTAGCAGCGCCTTACCTTTCTCTGTAAGTGGTTCCAGCAGGTAACTGTCACCAATATCATACATCAGCAGGTCGAGACCTTCCGTAGAATCAGGAGCCCCGCCTACTGAGGGGCAGAAACAATTTAAACCGGGCTCGTTGCACGCCAGTCCAACAAGCGTAACCATCTCCCGCCTTTTCAGGTAATAGGGATCATCAACGCCCCAGCGGAATAGTTTTTCAATGATCGCCATCGCCCTGGCGTCACAGGGGCGAACCCCAAGCAGGATTATTTCCTTTTCCAGTTCTGGTGCTTCCATTTCGAAATTACCAAGCTGGAATCGATACATTGTCTCGGTTTGAGGAAAGGCCGCCCCCTTGGGAGGCACCCGTGTGTTGTTGTAGTCCAGATCCACGGTATCACCTTCAGCTACAGGGGCAAAACGCATCGCTTCGCCTTCCATTCTGGGAGCCCAGAGGTTTTTACCAGTCAACATTCCAACAAATTCCGGCCATTTATCTTTATTTAAAAGCATCGCTGACATATCACCCACCTCTACAGTATGAAGTCCTCGGGATCATCAGGCTT
>CAYTER010000065.1:1353-9873 GCA_964436815.1 uncultured Syntrophomonadaceae bacterium | reverse complement strand
ACAGCTTCTGAATTTAAAAAGTATAATGGCGGCAGCAGGGTCCTCCAGATAAAAAATGAGGTGAAGATTTAAGATGAAGGAAAATGAAGTTATCTGTAACTTTCAGGATATAGTATCAGAAGTTTTAATCCGCCACCGCAGTATCCTCGATTGCCTGACCAAATACCAGGAATCAACAGCAAGAGTTAACCGCAGTGTGATAAAGGCGGTGACAGACTGCGGCTGCATATCGATCAGCGCCAACAAAAAACAGTACCCCGCCCGCGATTCCCTTAAAGATTGCGGCAAGTATATGGATTCTCATCTGAAAGGGAAAATGTGTGAACACTGCAGGGAAGTGGTTGCCGAGGAACTGGGCAAGCATCTTTTTTACCTGACCGCCCTCTGCAACACCCTTGACTTCAAACTGGAAGATCTTTTCGGCAATGAGTACGAGCGGATTAACACTTTGGGCCATTTTTTACTGTCATAATGTCAATCAGCTATTATACTTTTCTAATTTCTTCATACTAAAAACTGAAAGCAAATAGAAAAAAGCCCTGGCGGCTTTTTTCTTCCTTAATATATAGCACCATTATTAATTATAAATCCAAGACGATAATATTAACGAAACGGGGTAAGATCCGATGGCCATAACAGTCCGGGATGCCCTGAAAATCGGTGGCCTGGTAGAAGCAAAAGTGATTGCCGGGACCGCTGGGCTTGATAATGAAATCCGCGCCGTTGATATTATCGACGTACCCGATGCGGCGATCTGGTTCCGCCGCGATTCGCTCCTATCCACCACTTTCTATGCTCTAAAGGATAATCTCGACGCTCAGCTGCAGATGCTTGAGGATATCAAGCGCTGCGGTGGTGCAGCGCTGATCATCTTCTCTCCCGAACGCTACATTTCCCAAATCGATGAACGGCTGATCAGGAAAGCCGATGACTTAAATTTACCGCTGCTCCAGATGCCCGATTGTTCCTACATCGATGTTATCGTTCCGGTGATGAGCCAAATACTCGACAAACAGGTTAAAGCGCTTGAATATGCCCAGGAAGTACACAGTATGATGACCGATATAGTGCTGAAAGGGAAAGGGCTGCGCGAACTGCTCACTTCACTGGCCATCCTGCTGGAAAAACCGGTCCTGATGGCTGACGCCGAGCTTTTTCTGCTCGATGCAGTCTCACCACCAGGCGCTGATCCTGCAGTTATTACCCTTGCAGAAAAATGGCAGATCAATGAAGCCCATCTGCCTCTTAGCAAATTTTATCCTGATGCACTGCTTAACGATTTGATTTACGGGAAAAAGCCCGCTTACTACCAGTATGGATATGCCGAGGCTGATCACACCGATTTCTTTTTCCCCGTCGTCGCCGGTGACGACTTCTATGGGGTCCTGGTGGTCCCTGAGCTTGAAAAAAAGTTGGAAAAAGCAAAAACAGTAGCGGTTGAAGCCGGAGCTATGGCAATTTCCCTTTACATTCTTAAAGAAAATGCCATCCGCGTTGCTGAACGTAAAAATGAACTTGATTTTTACAACGAACTGCTGCTGGGAAACCTGAAAAACCGTGAAACAATAATATCCCAGGCCAGGCAGTACGGGCTTGATGCCACTGGCAGCTACCATATTATTCTGGCTGAGCTGAGCAGGGAAAACCGGGATTACAGCAAAAACCGTGAGACTTCCTCTGAAGCAACAAGAGCAATTTTTGAAAGACGCCTGAAAAGATTAATGAAAAACATGCTCGAACAGGAAAATCTCAATGGGGTGGTGGTTGAAGCCCTGGGCAGCCTGGTTATTCTGGTCCAAATACCGGAAAAACAGGCGCCGGAAGAGGCTTCCCGGTTCTGCCGTAACCTGCTGGGTATAATCCAAAAGACTGTACAGCCACAGCTGGACGGAGTCCCTTTTTATTTGGCCGCCGGTGATTTCTGTCCCGCTGTCGAACAGATCAGCACTGGCTACCTGGAAGCCTGGGAAACTCTTGATTTGGGGAAAAAACTTTATCCAGAAGGCTTTTGTCTTTGCTACGCGGAGATGACCCCATACCATTTGGTGAAACGCCTGCTGACCGGGACTAAAACAGATGAGCTCTACAACCGTATCTATGAACCGCTGCTTAGTTATGATCGAGAAAAAGGCGGCGAGCTGGTTAAGACTCTAGAATTATACCTGGAAAATAATTTTTCACGGACCAAAACTGCTTCGAAATTGCACATTCACCGCAATTCCCTCAACTACCGCCTCCAAAAGATAGAAGAACTGTTGCGCTGCGAAATAACCGAAATTGATGCTTTTCCCCTGCTGCTGGCCTCAATCAGCCGCAAACTCATTCCTTAACCGTCTAATTTGCTTTGTGCGTTTTGCACAAGCATAGCTCTTTATTTCTGCTCATCACACAAAGGTTATTCCAGTTGAAAATTTAAATAACTCCCGTATTGGTCGAAATCTTCCGTTACCCGGACTGGCATGTCGAAGATTTTGATAGCAACACAGATCCCGCATAATCAGCTGTTACTTTTTTCAGAAGGAGGTGCCTGCATACTCCCGCAAAAAAAGCTCCGCAAGTTTTCATCTCCCCGGCGGCAAGCCCGCCAAAACTAAGTTAAGGAAAGGAAGATTAAGATTATGGCACAACCCGGTATGTTTGTCCGCAAAGCCAGCGGCCTGGTTCGCTCCTGGTCAGTGTTTGACGGCTTTGTCTATGCTTTCTTTTCAATTAACCTGGTAACCCTCGGTTTTTACATTTTTGCCTTTGCTCCGTACATTCCTGAAGCTAACCTGCTGACCGCCATAGTAATCAGTGCTATTTTTATCATTTTTGAAGTTTTTGTCTATGGCTTGCTGGTTGCTGTTATGCCCAGGGCCGGCGGTGACTACGTCTGGCAAAGCCGTATTTTAGGCGGAGGAATAGGTTTCGTCCTTGCCATCACCGGCTGGGCCTGGATTCTCTGGCACTGGGTGCCCCTATATGGGAATATGCTGGCTTTTAACGTTTTTGCACCCATCCTGGGTATGCTCGGCGGTTGGACCGGCAGCGCAGGTTTAATTAGTGCTGCCAGCTGGTTTATCAGCACCAATGGCTTCTTTTTCTCTTCTCTGGTTGTCATCGCCCTGGCCTTTATCTTCGTCAGCCTCGGCATGAGCTGGTATGCCCGCATTCAGAAGTTCTGCTTCTACTTAGGGATGGCCGGTATGGCAACCATGATTATCATGATGCTGGTTAATAACCGCACCGATTTTGTCGCCGGCTTCAACCATTACGCCAACACATTCTTCGCCAGCGGAGGCGGCGATGTTTATCAGCAGGTTTTGGCTGCCGCTGCCGATGGCGGCTACACCGCCATGCCGCTCAATAAAATTGCGATCGGCGCCAGCATGGCCTTAATTCCGATGGTTGTTTTCTTCAATCTCTGGCCCAACTGGGGCGCCACTCTTTACGGTGAAGTGCGCGGCGCTTCCGACTTCAAACGCAACTTCTGGAGTATGGCCGCCGGTTTGATTGCAACCACTGTCCTGGCCCTGATTGTTCTTGGCCTGATTGCCAGGGTTGTCGGCTGGGACTTCTACAACGCAGCTAACTTTGCCTATTATGAAGGAACTTCGCCTTTCGGCGCCTATCCCTATCCGGCCTTATTGGTCAGCTTCCTGACCGACAGCCCCCTGTTACAGATGTGGCTGTTGATTTCAATGAGCGCCTGGTTCTTCGGCTGGTGCGGCACTGTATTTCTCTCTTCGACCCGGGTTATCTTTGCCGCCGCTTTTGACCGCATCCTGCCCGAATGGATGGCCCGTGTTTCCACCAAGTTCCGTTCACCGGTTAACGCCCTGGCCGTGATGGCTGTCGGCGGTGTTATTGTCAGTGCCGGAATGCATTATACTGAGAACCTTGAAACCTTAGCCCTGAACTCCACTGTTGTCATTGCGGTTACCTATTTTGGTTCGACTATCGCGGCGATCATCCTGCCCTATAAGGATCCCGATCTTTATAAAGCTTCACCGATCGCCAGGCTCAAGCTGTTCGGCCTGCCGCTGATTACCGTAACGGGGGTAATATTTGGTGCTTTCCTGCTTTTCCTCTTCTACATGTGGGCCACCGATGCCGTTTACGGCATCAACGAACCGACTTCCTACATTTATATGGCAGTGCTCTATGCCATATCGATCATTATCTATGTCGGCTCCAAGGCTTATCGTAAGAAGCAGGGTATCAATCTGGACGAAATCCACAAGAGCATTCCTGTCGAATAAGCGATCGGAACACGATGCTCTCAGGAGGCTGATTAATGACTACCATCTTTTTTGCTACCGATGTCCACGGCTCGGAGATTTGCTGGAAGAAATTCATCAATGCCGGCAAATTCTATAACGCCGATATCCTGGTCCTGGGCGGTGATATGACCGGTAAAGCCCTGGTGCCTTTTATTCGTGACAGCAAGGGTATGTACAAGATTAACTTTCTCGAGGAAGAGATGCTGCTCGATGAAGAAGGCAAGGCCAGGATGTACAAGAATATTTCCGACCGCGGATACTACCCGCTTGAACTGACCGACGACGAATTCGAAGAACTGAATGCCGATCAGGAGAAGGTGGAAAAGCTTTTTGTCAAGCATGTGCTGACCATGGCCGAGCGCTGGGTGGCCTTTGCCGATGAAAAGCTGGCCGGCACCGGGATCAAGTGCTTTGTCTGTCCCGGTAACGATGATATGTTCGAGATTGATGCCGTCCTTGAAGGATCGAAATCAATCACCATGGCTGAAGGCAAAATCCTTGATCTTGACGGGCATTTCAACATGATCAGCACCGGTTGGTCAAATCCCACCCCCTGGGACACTCACCGCGAGTGCTCCGAGGAAGAAATCGCTGAAAAGATTGAGGCGATGGCCTCCAAGGTTGACGATATCGATCGCTGCGTATTCAATCTCCATGCGCCGCCTTTCGGATCAGGCCTGGATGAAGCCCCGGAGCTGGATGAAAACTTAAGGCCCAAGTATGCCGGCCGCTCACTGATTCCCGTCGGCAGCACCGCAGTACGCGACGCCATCCTTAAATATCAGCCGCCGCTGGCGCTGACCGGCCATATCCATGAAGGACGCGGCATCAAGCGGATGAAGAAAACCTTTGTCGTTAACCCGGGCAGCTCCTACGAACAAAGCACTTTACTGGGAGCGATCATCGAGATGGACAAAAAAGGCGTTAAAAAGTACGTCCTGACCTCGGGATAACAAAGAATAACAATGTATATCAAAGCTTGTTGGCTTAGTACTACCTCCAGCGCCCCTCTTCCGTTAGATAATTACGGGAGAGGGGCAGTTTGGGGCAAAAGCTTTGAGAAGGAGGTGTTTTATGGATATCTACACAGGAAAAGATGCCGGTGAATTCATCGATGAAGCACAGAAAATCATCGCTCAGGCCGATACCAGGGGGGCGCCGCTGCGGTTGATCGGCGCACTCGCTTTTCACCTGCACTGTCCTGAATACCGGCATATCCATGAAAAATGGGGCCGCGTATTTACCGATACAGATTTTGTCGCCCGCAGCGAACACCAGCAACAGATCATCGAAGCCTACCGTGAGCTTGGCTACCAGGACGACGAAATGATCACGACCCTTTACGGCAGTGACCGATTGGTTTTCGATAATCCCGAAACTGGTATGCATTCCGACATTTTCTTCGACAAACTCGACTTCTGCCACGTTCTGCCACTGCGTGACCGGCTGGCCGTTGACGACCTGACCATTCCCCTGGCCGAGCTGTTCCTTGAAAAGATGCAGATCGTGGAAATCAACGAAAAAGACCTGGTCGATACGATGATGCTGCTGGCGGAACACCCTGTCGGAGAAAGTGATCATGAAACGATTAACGCTCCGATCATTGCCAAAGTTTTAGCCGGTGAATGGGGATTTTGGCGCACCGTTACCGGTAATGTTGAGAAACTGCTCGCTTTAAACACCACAAGCGACCTCTTTAACGATGCGGAAAAGAAGCTGATCAGCAGCAGGGCAGCAGATATTTTAGCTTATGTTGAAAAGGAACCTAAATCCCTGGCCTGGAAAATGCGCAGCAAGATTGGCGACAAGGTGAAATGGTACAAAGATGTAGATGAACTTTAAGAACTAATGAAACGAGGAATGTCGATGCTCTACTTGAGAGGCGAGTTTGATTTATGCACCGGCTGCGGCTCATGCCAACTGGCCTGCTCCAACCGCGCGGCTGGTGGCTACAGCCCCCGCCTGGCCCGTTTGAAAATACTTAGCGAACATGAAAACCTGGTTAACAGGCCGGTAGTCTGCCTGCAGTGTGAAAACCCGTTTTGCCTGAATTCCTGCCCCTTTGAAGCGATTAGCAGGGTGGAAGCTACGGGAGTCGTTCTAATCGATAAAGAGAAATGCACCGGCTGTGGTAATTGTGTTGCTGCCTGCCCGGATCAGATGATCCAGCTTGACAGTAACCATAAAGCCGATAAATGCGACATGTGTGAAGGCGATCCGCTCTGTGTTAAATACTGCGTACCTGGAGCCCTGAAGTTGATCGAAAAGCAGGGGGTGGCTGTCAGATGAGCGCCTATATGGGCAAACTGCTCCTGATTGATTTGAATACAAAAGCCAGCTCCGAGATCGACCTTAATCCTGAACTGGCCGGGAAGTTTGTCGGTGGCAAGGGTTTTGGGGCTAAAATTCTTTACGACCTCTTGCCGGCCGGTTGTGAACCGCTGTCTGAGCAAAACATCTTAATGTTTATGTCCGGGCCGGTAACCGGAACCCTGGCGCCGGCTTTCAGGGGCTGTGTTGTCACCAAGTCGCCGTTGACCGGTACTTTTGCCGATTCCTATTTCGGAGGTCATTTTGCCCAGGAAATCCGCTACTGCGGCTATGACGGTATAATCATCACCGGCAAAGCTTCAGAACCGACTTACATTTATATCAACGAAAGCAAAATTGAGTTTAAATCCGCTGCCAACCTCTGGGGGCTTGACACTTTTGCGACGGTTGAAGCCATTCGCAGCGAGTTGAATGATCACAGTGTCAAGACAGCCTGTATCGGACCGGCTGGTGAAAATATGGTTTCCTTCGCCCTGATCAACTGTGAGTACAACCGTCATGCCGGGCGTGGTGGCACCGGAGCGGTCATGGGTTTGAAAAATTTGAAAGCCCTGACCCTGCGCGGTACTAAAACAATTGTACCGGCCGATCCGGCAGGTTTTGCCGCCGCTGTCGACCAGGCTTACAGCGAACTGGTTGATGATGAAACAATCCGCTCCTTTACTGTTGACGGCACCGCCGGCTCGATCGATTTTTCAAATGATGAGCAGCTGCTGCCAACCCATAACTACTATAACGGCCAGTTTGAAGGCGCATCAGGGCTCAATGCCGAAGCGCAGCGCAAGCATTTCTGGCTGCGCAACGTAGCCTGTGCCGGCTGCCCGATTGCCTGCGGCAAGGTCGGGTTGATTAAAACCGGACGCCATAAGAACCTGGTTTCCGATATCGTCGAGTATGAAACTGCATCAATGGTCGGCAGCAACTTGGGAATCAGCAATGTCCGCGAAGTTGCCTACCTGGTAAAGAAATGTGACGCCCTGGGGTTAGATGGCATGTCGGCCGGGGGAGTGGCCGGATTTGCCATTGAAGCTTATCAGAAAGGGCTAATTACTGCCGCTGATACCGGTGGAATTGAACTGAAATTTGGCGATGTTGACTCGGCTGATTACCTGATCGAATCAATCGCCGGCCGGAGCGGCTTAGGCGATCTGCTGGCCCGCGGAGTGAAAGTGGCTGCTGAAAAGCTGGGCGGTAATGCCGACTCTATCGCCGTCCATGTCAAAGGGCTGGAAAGTCCGGCCTGGGGCCCGCGCAGCGTGCCGGGTATGGGGTTGGCCCTGGCTACCGCCGATCGCGGTGGCTGCCACCAGCGCGCTTTTCCCATTCTTTATGAGTGCGGAGGGGAATGGGAAGGAAAGCCTGTTGACAGGCTCGGTTTGGAGGGCAAAGGGAAAATTGTGGCTCACCTGCAGAACTACCTGGCAGCGCTGGATACCCTGGTCAAATGCGATTTCGGACAGTACGGCGTAAAAGATGTTACCTACGCCCGCCTGCTGGAAACAGCCGTGGGTGAAAAGTACGATGTAGAAAAGCTGATGGTGCTGGGCGAGCGAGTCTGGAACCAGATTCGGCTTTTCAACCTGCGCGAAGGCTTTACAAGGGCGGACGATACCCTGCCGAGGCGCTTTACCGAGGAGCCTCTGCCGGAAGGCCCATACGCCGGAGCCCGTATCCCCCTCGAGGATCTGGATCAACTGCTTGACGAGTATTACAGCGCCCGCGGTTGGGATAAAGAAGGCCGCCCGACTGTCGAAAAACTGCGGCAACTTGATCTGGAGGGAATGCCCAAGCTGATCAGCCTGCCGTAAATAATTGATGTTCGCAAATCAGGTAATCATAGAAGCCCTGTCTCTCATCCTTTTAGATCGGTTAGGTTAGGTTAGGTTAGGTTAGGTTAGGTTAGGTTAGGTTAGGTTAGGTTAGGTTA
>CAYTER010000065.1:0-1253 GCA_964436815.1 uncultured Syntrophomonadaceae bacterium | reverse complement strand
CCGATTAGATCCCCTCTCCCCCTGGGGGAGAGGGTTAGGGTGAGGGGTGGTTTTAACAGTTTATCATCATTTATCAAGGAGGAATAACACTTGAAAGACCTACAGAAACTGCACTACTTCGAAGTACCGACCGTCATGAAACACGCCCTTGGAGCAGTTAACCATCTGCCGGCAGAGCTTGCCCTGCTGGGGGTCAAAAAACCGCTGCTCGTTACTGACCAGGGTGTGGTTAAAGCCGGCCTGCTTGACCAGGTGGTAAAACCGCTTAAGGATGCTTCGGTCAGCTATGTTCTCTACGACCAGGTAGTCTTCAACCCGCCTTTGGCCACTGTTGCTGCCGGAACAGAATTATACCAAAAAAACGGCTGCGACGGCCTGATTGCCTTAGGCGGCGGCAGCTCGATGGACTGCGCCAAAGCGATCGGGGTGGAGATTGCTCACGGTGAACCGGTGCTTGAATATGAATGTGCCGAAGGCAAAAAAGAACTGAGCAAACGCATCCCGCCGCTGACCTGTATCCCGACTACCGCCG
Source organism: uncultured Syntrophomonadaceae bacterium (assembly GCA_964436815.1). Classification (GTDB taxonomy): domain Bacteria; phylum Bacillota; class Dethiobacteria; order DTU022; family DTU022; genus UBA993. The sequence continues at coordinate 721 of CAYTER010000065.1, read as the reverse complement.
GAACCGGCAGTGAAGTTACTCTCTGGGCCGTGATTACCGACCCGGCCCGCCAGTACAAATTTAATGTCGGCGGTCCGCTGATTGCAGCGCATCTGGCGCTGGTTGACCCCCTGCTGCACCTCTCAATGCCGGCCGAAGTTACCGCCGGAACGGGAATGGACGCCCTGTGCCATGCTGTGGAGTGCTACACCTGCGCCTATGCTCAACCGGCCACCGACGCTGTAGCGCTGCTGGCAATCGAATATGCCGGCAAATACCTGCGCCGGGCAGTAGCTTACGGCCAGGATCTGGAAGCCCGCTACTACATGGCCATGAGCGCCATGCTGGCCGGTCTCTCCTACGGAGCTGAAAGCGCCGGCGCTGTTCACGCCATGACCCAGACCATGGGAGGAATTTTCCCCGTCCACCATGGTATCGTCGTCGGCTCAACCCTGGTGCCGGTCATGGAATACAACTGGATGGGCGAACCGGCCAAATACGCCCGGATGGCCCTGGCACTCGGCGTGCCGACTTTCGGCATGACCGAGCGTGAAGCGGCAATGGCCGCCGTAGAAGCGGTGCGCGAACTGGCTGAGGATATTGGCATCCCGAAACTGAGCGCGCTGGGCATTAAGGAAACCGATATTCCCCGCCTGGCCCAGGAAGCCTTTAACGACCCGCAGACCATCGGCAACCCGCGCGACCTGACGGTTAAGGCTTACGAAGAAATATACCGCCGCGC
>CAYTER010000064.1:7595-10095 GCA_964436815.1 uncultured Syntrophomonadaceae bacterium | reverse complement strand
TGCATCGTCCAGGGGATCAGGCAGGTTAAGAAAGGCTTCATTCCTAAAACCTGGGAGTATGATTTAAAAATATTCTGGGCCGGCGGCTTTTCCTTATGCTGCGGCTCGCGGACTGAGAATACGGTGATCAGGCCGGTGATCATCATGATCGCGCCCATCACGGTACCGCTCAGGGTCCAACCAGCCCTGATACTGGCAGCCATGCCAACGATCGGAAGGACCAGGCCGGCCCCGACCAGGGTTCCGACCACGGCGCTGCTCATGCGATAAGCATTAAGGACCGTTCTTTCATTATAGTCAGTCGTCAGTTCCGGAGTTAAGGCGCCGTAAGGAATGTTAACCAGGGTGTAGGCAGTACAGAGCAGGCAATACATGATCGCTCCCCAGGCAAAAAGCTGCCCCTGACTGCTGTAATCAGGAGCGGTAAACATGAGGATCATCGCTCCGAAAAGCAAGAATGATCCGATGAACATGTACGGTCTGCGCCGGCCCCAGCGGGTCCGGGTCCGATCAGATAAGTAACCGACTGCCGGATCGGTTATAGCGTCCCATATTTTACCAATCATCAGGGCGGTACCAGCCAGCCCTGCAGCCAACCCGACTACATCAGTCATAAAGAAGAGCAGATAAAAACCCATCATGGTAAAAAAGAGATTACCGCCAAGATCGCAAATTCCAAAACCGAGTTTGGTTCCAAAACTTAATTTACCGCTGTGTAATTTCACAGTCTGATTGGCTTGTGACAAATGAACACCTACTTTCTATATTTTGCTTCTTTTTGCCAGTAAATCTTACCCCCGTTAATTTGTCAATACAATTTTAGCCTCAACCGGGCAGGATTTCATAAGCAAGAAGCGAAATAAGCAGGCAAGAACTGTTAATTTATGGTTTTATGATTGCCCCTGAATCCCCGGAGGAGGTTACAGCAAATGCGCTTAACTGGAGGAGAAATTGTCACCCAGGCCTTAATTGGAAGCGGTGTTCCATGGGTGGCAGGCATTCCCGGTCACGGCTGCCTGGCTCTGGTCGATGCATTTTACAAACATCAGGCAAAACTGCCCCTCTACCTGGTCCGTCACGAACAGAGCGCCGCCCATATGGCCGACGGTTATTACCGGGTTGCCGGCAAGCCGGCAGCCGTATTTACTTCAATCGGCCCCGGCGCCCTTAACCTCGCTGTCGGGCTGGGAACCGCCTATGTTGACTCAACAGCCTTCCTGGCTTTGATCGGCGAAACTCACACCTACATGTTCGGCCGGGGGGTTTTGCAGGAACTTGAGCGTCAAAGAGCAGCCGATTCACTGCGTGTGTTTGAACCGCTGACCCGCTTTGCTCACCTGGCCACCAGGGTTGACCAACTGCCCCATGCCCTGAACCGCTCATTTCAGGCGATGCAGAGCGGACGCCCCGGACCGGCAGTCATTGCCCTGCCGATGGATGTCCAGGCGAACGGGATGGATATTGATCCTGAACTTTTGAAATATAACCGGGTACCTTTCAGCAGCAGTCCGGATCCGGCTGACTTAAATCACGCCGCCCGGATGCTGACTGAAGCAAGGCGTCCGCTAATCGTTGCCGGTGGCGGAGCCCTGCGCGCCGGCGCCACAAAATCCTTAACAAAAGTAGCCGAAGCAATCGGAGCAGCGGTTATCACCACCATGGCGGGCAAAAGCGCTTTCCCCGAAGACCATCCCCTCTATGCCTGGCATGCCGGATCAAAAGGGACCACCTGCGGCAACCAAATTGCGGCCGCAGCTGATCTGATCCTGGCTGTAGGCTGTCGGTTTGCCGACGAAAGCACTTCATCTTACCGCAAGGGATCAAGCTATAACATCCCTCCGGCCAAATTGATCCAGGTTGACATCGACCCGGGGGAAATCGGCAAAAATTACCCGGTAGAAATAGGCCTAATCGGCGATGCCAATCAAGTTTTGGAAGCGCTGGCTGCCGAAATTGGCAGGCCGGCAGAAGATCTTCTGAACCGGCCTTATAGCCTGGAAATTGCCAGATGCCGCCAAGCCTGGATGGATGAACTTTTAGCGCTGCGCGACAGCAGGCGCGAGCCGGTTACTGTTTCACAGGCTTTGCTGGAAATCCGTTCCGCCTTACCGCGCGACGGCTACCTGGTCACGTCATCCGGCCACAGCCAAGCCCAGGTTCTGCAGGAATTCCCTTTCTATGAACCGGGTACCCTGGTTACAACCGGCGGTTTTTCCACGATGGGTTTCTCCCTGCCGGCTGCGCTGGGCGTCAAGTTAGCCCGACCGCAAAATAAGGTGGCAGTTCTGGTCGGTGACGGCGATTTTCTGATGACCGCGCAGGAACTGGCCACCGCCTTGCAGTATAACCTGGCAGTAACGGTAATTATCCTTAATAACCAAGGCTTTTTATCGATCCGTGATCTGCAGCATGATGTTTATGGCGAAACAAGGCGTTATGCGACAGAGTTCCGGGACAGGCAAGGAAATTCAACCTCACCCGATTTCACGGCGCTGGCCGC
>CAYTER010000064.1:3057-7495 GCA_964436815.1 uncultured Syntrophomonadaceae bacterium | reverse complement strand
GAAAATCAATGATCAATGCGGTTTTCGCCGGCTGTGGCCGGATATCCGATCTGCATGCTCTCGGCTACCAGGATAATCCTGCCGGCCGAATCTACGGTGTTTATGATCCGGACCCGGAAAAAGCAAAAACCAGGGGAGCGCTCTGGCAGGCGGAAAAAATTTTTCAAAGCTACGAAGAAGCACTGACCGATCCGGCTGTTCACCTGGTAGAAATCCTTACCCCTCATCACCTGCACTGCGAAATGGCTATAGCGGCAGCACGAGCCGGCAAACACATTTCGCTCCAGAAACCGATGGCCCTAAATCTCGAGGAAGCAGATCGGGTTATCAAAGCTGCTGACGAAGCAAAAGTCAGCTTGAGAGTCTATGAAAATTTTGTCTACTATCCACCATACGTAAAAGCCAGGGAGCTGATCGATGCCGGTGAAATCGGTGTACCGATCTCCTTTAATCTCAGGGTGCGCTGCGGTCGCGGAGCCGGGGCCTGGGATGTACCCCTTGATGCCTGGCAATGGCGCTTTAATCCCCAGACCGGGGGTGGTTGTCCGATTATGTTCGATCACAATTATCACAATTGCTCACTGGCCCTTTATCTCCTGGGTGCGATTGAGAAAGTTCATGCCTGGTCAGACCAGAGCGAGGTCTTCCCGGGCAGCGGCCTGCTGGTCGATGTGCCGGCGATGGTGATCTGGAAATACCGAAGAGAAAAAACATACGGGAATATGGATGTAGTAATGGCACCGGAGTTAGAGATAGAAACAAACCATTACGCCGACGAGAGCCGCCTGGAGATAACCGGAAGCAAAGGCATCATCTTCGTCAACCGCTGTACCGGACGGCTGCAAAACCGTCCCCCTGTAGAGCTTTATTGCGACGGCCGCACCACGGCTTTTGAGAATGTTTCATCAGGGTGGGAGGAAAGTTTTATCGCCGCCACCGCTGACCTGCTAGCGGCTTTAAATGAAGGAAGAAAAGCACGATTGAGCGGTAAGAATGGCAAGGCCGCCCTGGAGTTTACCCTGGCGATCAGGGAATCGGCCTGCAGCGGTGAAACCATCTACTTAGAGACTGACTATGATTTAGGAGAATAACAACCTTGAAAAAGAGCGAAAAACAGCCGAGCTTTAACCTGACCAAAGGAACCGAAAGGGCTGCTCACCGGGCACTGCTATTCGGTTTGGGTCTTAATCGCCCCGACCTCGAAAAACCGCTGATCGGAGTGGTTAACTCTTTTACCGATCTGGTTCCCGGTCATCTGCATTTAAATGAACTGGCTGCTGTAATCCGTGAAGGGATTGCCGCTGCCGGGGGTATCGCCCGGGAGTTTCATACCTGTGCAGTCTGTGACGGGCTGGCCCAGGGCCACGGCGGCATGGGTTATTCCCTGCCCAGCCGTGAAGTAATTGCCGATACGGTGGAAGTGATGGCTCGTTCTCACTGCCTTGATGGCCTGGTCCTGCTGTGCGGCTGTGATAAAATTGTCCCCGGCCAGCTGATGGGTGCCCTGCGTCTCAACTTACCGGCGATCCTGGTCACATCGGGCTGCATGCCGGCCGGTAACTGGGGCCCTTATGAAAATATCACTTTAAGCAGTATGCGAGAATTTGCCGGAGCTGCTGCTGCCGGTAAGCTTGAGGTTACTGATCTAAGTGAGATTGAAGAAGCCGCCATACCCGGGGCTGGAAGTTGCGCCATGCTCGGCACGGCCAACACCATGTCGCTTCTCGGTGAAGCGATGGGCATGACTCTGCCCGGTATGGGCAGCGCACCGGCGCGTAGTGCCCTTAAAATGCGCCTGGCAAGAGCATCCGGCGAAAAAATCGTGGAACTGGTTAAACAGGAAATCACAGTCAGGCAGATTGTTACCAGGGACGCGCTGCTTAATGCTGTTACGGTTGACATGGCCCTCGGCGGCTCAACAAACAGCATTCTTCACCTGCTGGCCCTGGCCAGGGAAGCATCTGCTGAGCTTGAATTAAACGATTTTGACCGCCTATCGAAGCAGGTGCCCCACCTCTGCGATCTGCTGCCGGGCGGACGTTATCCGGTTGCAGAGCTGGATCGGGAGGGTGGCATTCCAGCCCTCTTTCACGAGTTGCATAAACTTCTGAACTTAAAGCTCACGACAGTCTCCGGACAGACCATCGCCGAGATTGCCAATATAGCCGCTATGCGTCGGGGATCAAGGAGCAAACGGCGGGTAATTTTACCCCTTGAAAAGCCTCTTCACCCAAAAGGTGGCCTGTCTGTTCTGTACGGCAACCTCGCTCCGGCAGGCGCGGTAATCAAAACTGCTGCTGTTGACAAGGGTTTATCAGTAATTAAAGGTCCGGCAGTAGTATTTGACAGTCTCGAGAAAGCAGTCGAAGCAACCCTCGCCGGTAAGATTAAGCAGGGTGCGATTATCGTCGTGCGCTATGAAGGACCTTCAGGAGGACCGGGGATGAGGGAAATGCATATGCTGAGCGCCCTGCTAGCAGGCATGAAGAGTGGGGGGGCAGCCGTGGTTACCGATGGTCGTTTTTCCGGCTCTTCCCGTGGTCTCTGTATCGGCCATGTGTCACCTGAAGCAGCCGCAGGTGGACCGTTGGCTTTGGTCCAAAATGGCGATCAGATCCTGATCGACCTGCCGCAACAGCGCCTGGAGCTGCTGATACCGTCGGATGAGTTAACGCGCCGTAAACCGAGCGCCCCTGAAAAAGATTTTCCACCAGGTCTCCTGGAGCGCTACCGCCGCCTGGCCACCAGCGCTTCCCAGGGCGCGATCCTTAAATAAACAGAAAAAAGCGGCGGGAGAGAACTCCCACCGCCGTTCGCCGATCATAAAGACTTATTCCAGGTAATCGCGCAGTCGTTTGCTGCGCATGGGATGGCGTAGTTTTCGCAGGGCCTTGGCTTCAATCTGGCGGATTCTCTCCCTGGTTACCCCGAAGTACTGACCGACTTCCTCAAGGGTTCTTGAACGGCCGTCATCCAAGCCAAAGCGCAGACGCAAGACCTTCTCTTCCCTCGCCGACAGGGTATCAAGCACATCTTCAAGCTGCTCTTTCAGCAGTTCAAAAGCTGCGGCGTCGGCCGGAGCCTGGGCTTCCTGGTCTTCTATAAAATCACCTAAGTGACTGTCGTCCTCTTCACCAATCGGGGTTTCCAGCGAAACCGGCTCCTGGGCAATCTTGAGAATCTCCCGTACCCGCTCCTCGCTGATGTTCATTTCCTCGGCAATTTCTTCCGGCAGCGGTTCACGGCCCAGCTCCTGGACCAGCTGACGGGAAATGCGGATCAATTTGTTGATCGTTTCAACCATATGAACAGGTATTCTGATCGTGCGGGCCTGGTCGGCAATTGCCCTGGTTATTGCCTGGCGGATCCACCAGGTTGCGTAAGTGCTGAACTTGTAACCCTTGCGGTAATCAAACTTCTCCACCGCTTTAATCAGTCCGAGGTTTCCTTCCTGGATCAGATCCAGAAACAACATACCCCTGCCCACATATTTTTTGGCGATACTGACCACCAGGCGCAGGTTGGCTTCAGCCAACCGGCGACGGGCTTCCTCGCTGTTCTCCTCAATCATCTTGGCCAGCTCGACTTCTTCTTCTGAAGTGAGCAGCGGAATTTTACCGATCTCCTTTAAATACATCCTGACCGGATCATTTACGGCAACCCCTTCGGCCGCAGTAAGTTTCACCGCTGTCTCTGTTTCAGTTTTTTCCGCAGATTCTTCATCGCTGTCGCTATCGTCATCGCTGACTGACTCTTCATCGTCGTCGGCGGATAGATCATCGATAATGTCGATATTGTGCTGGGCAAGGCGATCATAAAAATTATCAAGCGCTTCAACACTCAGCTCAAAGGGCTGAAGGGTTTCAATGATCTCCTTATAGTTGATCGAACCCTTACCTTTGGCTTTTTCAAAAAGCTTCTGCTGTGCTTCTTCAAGGGATATAACTTTTTCTGCGTCCTTAGCCACTGAAATCCCCTCCTTCTCCTGAACGGCCGGGGCTGTAATTGTTATCGGTTATAAGCTGCTGACTTTCCCGTAATAACGCATCTATCTTCTCGATCTGACCGGCAGCGGTCAGTTCCCGAATTTTTCTTTGCAGCTCCAACTGTTTTCTTTCAATCCAGGCTCTTTTTAATTTACTTAATGAATCTTCAGCCATACGCTTCGCCGTTCGTGGCTCCAAATCCTGCAAAGCAGGATCGGTTGCCGCGGCAGTTAAAATCCTGACTATCTGCGGGTCATCAAAGCGGTTAAGAAACTTTTCAGCAGTGAAGACTTCCCCCGCTTCATAGAGGTTCCAAATTTCTTTGAAAATATTTTCGACCCGCGGATCAGAATGATAATCCGATTTAAGTAGTTTTCGCCCTTTTTCGGCTATCTCCTTGCTCTGAAGCATCAAAGAGATTAATATTTTTTCAGCAGCGCTGATCGCGATCT